>CANFIL010000014.1 GCA_947447095.1 Actinomycetota bacterium
GGTCTTCTTGGCAGCCACAGTTCCTCCTCGAGGGTAGTACTTTCGGACTTCCCGAAAGTTCTTAAGTAATAGCGTGGCAGACGAAAACACACTTGTTCGTCAAATATCAAAGATATTTTTCCGCGTGTCGCGTTTCACATCAGCGACTTTTTTGTGTAAGGGCGAGCGAATTATTGTGTGACATTTTTTCGTGCTGAAAAAAACCCCATAAATACAGATGTTTTTAGACATTTTTGATTTTTTCACGCCGCGAATACATCGCAAGTGAAGAAAATTGCTAAGAATTTCGAAAAATAAATTTTTTTAAAAATTTTGAAAATTATTAGCAAAAATCAAAATTATTTGAAACACAAGACAAACATTTACTTGCGATAGTCGTTGCGAAATTATTCGTACGAGTGATCAAGATCTGGATATTCGCCTGAAATGACATCACGCGCCCACTCTGAACTTGCCTTAAGTATCACGTCATGAACGTTTGCGTATTGCTTCACAAACTTTGCTGGCTTACCTGGTGTCAAACCCATCAGGTCTTGCCACACGATCACTTGTGCATCGCATTCCGGTCCAGCTCCTATGCCAACGGTCGGCACTGGAATGTTTGACGTGATGTCCGCGGCAAGTTCATGAGGAATTACTTCTAAGACGATCGCAAATACACCGGCGTCAACGAGCGCGTGCGCATCGGCGAGTATTTGAGCACCCTGTTCACCGCGACCTTGTACTCGATATCCACCCATTGAATGCACATGCTGTGGGCGTAGCCCAATGTGACCCACGACGGGAATGCCTGCAGTCACTAGTGCCTGGACAAGGGCACTCATCTCAGCACCGCCTTCGATTTTCACTGCATGAGCACCCGCTTCCTTCATGAAGCGGGTACCAGTCTCTACCGCCATTTCAGGAGTGCTGTAGGTGCCGAAGGGAAGATCTGCAACAACCATTGCGCGCTTGCTGCCTCGCACGACAGCTGCGACCAAAGGAAGAAGATCATCGGTCGTCACAGGAATCGTGCTATCGAATCCAAAAACAACCATGGCTGCAGAGTCGCCGACCAGCAGGACGGGAAACCCAGCTTCATCAAAGAGTGATGCTGTCAATGCGTCGTAACTTGTGATCATCGGCCATTTCTCTTTTCGAGTTTTTGCCGATACGAGATCGCTAATTGTGATGCGTCGTGATTGCGCGCCGCCATATAGAGGCATAGACATGTGGAACTCCGATTCTCGAGGCTGCACAGTGGCAGTCCCCGGACTCTTCAAGCATAGGGGAGTTAGGAGCGTTCCTGCCATTTGTTAGTCATTGGCAAGCGGCGATCTCTACCAAATGCTCGCCGTGAAACCTTTGTGCCGGGTGGGTATTGGCGGCGTTTGTATTCTGCGCCATCTGTGAGTCGCAAAGTACGTTCGACAACCTCTGCGTTGAAACCTGCGGCGATGATGTCTGCAGCGCTTTGATCATGTTCGACATAAAGGTTCAAAATGCCATCGAGCTCTTCGTAGTCGGGCAAAGAATCGCTATCGAGTTGACCAGGGCGTAACTCAGCACTTGGCGGCTTCTCGATGCTGTTTTCGGGAATGGGTGGAACGGCGCCGTTTGCGACGGCATGCTCATTTCGCCATCGAGAAAGTTCCCACACATCGATTTTTGGAACATCCTTAATGGGCGCAAACCCACCGACCGCGTCACCGTAGATTGTTGAATAACCAACGGCGAGCTCGCTCTTGTTTCCGGTTGCCAATACGAGGTGTCCCTCCTGATTGGAAATTCCCATCAATGTTGTGCCTCGCACGCGTGCTTGCAAGTTTTCTTCGGCTAGCCCTGTCAGTCCAAGTTCTGCCAGATAACTATCGACCATCGGCTTGATCGGAACGGTTCGGAAATGCAGACCAAGGCGCTGGGCTGAATCAGCAGCATCACTACGGGAATGTTCCGATGAGTATTCAGATGGAAGTGAGACTCCAAATACGCGATCGGGACCAAGCGCATCACAAGCTAAGGCTGCAACGAATGCTGAGTCAATGCCTCCAGACAGACCCAGGATGACGGATGAGAATCCGTTCTTGTTGATGTAATCGCGAAGTCCAATGACGAGGGCTTCGTATACTTCAGCGCGCGAATTAAGCGGGGGAGTAACTTCACCTTGCAACTCAATCTGCCCTTGTGGTGTTTGCGTATCGAGTTCAATGTCAGCTTGGCCGGATGCTGCGGGAAGTTCGACATCTAGAACTAAGAGATCGGAAGTAAATTGCGGTGATCGCGCAAGGAGGACGCCCTGAGCATCAACAACAAGTGAGTCACCATCAAAAACAAGTTCGTCCTGCCCGCCAACCATGTTGACGTACGCAAGCGTTGCATTAGTCTCGCGAGCGCGTCGTTGTGCCAATGCAAGCCGAACATCATCTTTGTCGCGTTCGTATGGTGAACCATTTAACACAGCGAGTAGACCACATTCAGAATCACGCACCCGCGCCACTGGGCCGCCTTCTTGCCACAAGTCTTCACAAATCGCGACGGCGATATCGACACCGAATGCGCGTACGACCAGAGAGTCTTCGCCGGGAACAAAATATCGATATTCATCAAAGACGCCATAGTTCGGAAGATGGTGCTTGGCGTAATGTGCAACAACCTTGCCGCGATGAATTACTGCGGCGCAGTTCATAGGTGCGCCACGAGGCACTCCAAGTTTGCTGGCGTCAGTTGTATCTGTTCCTCGTAAGTAGCCGGCGATAACAAGTACTTCACCATTGCCGTCTGCTTCGATGTCTTGAGCGAGTTCATCAAGCGCTGATTCTGATGCGCGCTGAAAAGATGGACGTAACGCCAAGTCTTCGACTGGATAGCCAGTAATCACCATCTCGGGCAGCAGTACGACATGAGCTCCCTGAGCGCTGGCGGTTCGCACTGAGTCGCGAGAAATCGCAGAATTTCCGCTCAGATCCCCAACCGTGGGGTTGACCTGGGCTAAAGCAAGGCGAATTACGGGCACAAACCAAGCGTAATGCGTGTAACACTGCCGTAACGAACGCAGGGCAAAATGGCAGACGTGGATAAGCAAACTGAATTTGTATTACGCACTATGGAAGAGCGAGACATTCGCTTCGTTCGACTGTGGTTTACCGATGTATTAGGCACGCTCAAATCTGTCGCAATTGCACCGGCAGAACTCGAAGGGGCATTTGCCGAAGGAATTGGTTTTGACGGTTCGGCAATTGAAGGCTTCGCCCGTGTGTATGAATCGGACATGTTAGCTAAACCTGATCCTGAAACATTTTCAGTTCTCCCGTGGCGCGGCGAAGAACAAGGTGTAGCTCGCATGTTCTGCGACATCATGTTGCCTGACGGATCGGCTTCGTTTGCTGATCCTCGCAACGTACTTACGCGCCAGCTTGCTAAAGCAGCTGATCTTGGATTCACGTTCTATACGCACCCTGAAATTGAATTCTTCTTATTCAAGGATCAACCTGAACGCGGGAAGCGACCTGTACCTGTTGACGAGGTGGGCTACTTTGATCACTCACCGCTTGGAATCGGATATGACTTCCGACGCACTGCCATCACCATGCTGGAGTCAATGGGCATTTCCGTAGAGTTCAGTCACCATGAAGGCGCACCTGGTCAGCAAGAAATTGATCTTCGCTATGCAGATGCGCTGACAACTGCCGACAACATCATGACGTTTCGCGCTGTGATGAAGGAAGTTGCATTGTCACAAGGTGTCTATGCGTCGTTCATGCCAAAACCATTTGCTGAATACCCAGGTTCAGGCATGCACACCCACTTGTCACTCTTTGAAGGCGATCGCAACGCGTTTTACGAACCAAGTTCGGAATACCAGTTGAGTAAGACTGGCCGACAGTTCATTGCTGGTTTGTTGAGGCACGCTCCGGAGATCACTGCGATTACTAACCAGTGGGTGAACTCGTACAAGCGTCTTGGTGGCGGCGGCGAAGCTCCGTCCTATGTGTGTTGGGGTCATAACAATCGATCAGCACTCATCCGAGTTCCTATGTACAAGCCAAATAAGGGAAATTCAACGCGTATCGAATTCCGTTCTGTAGATTCAGCGTGCAACCCGTACTTGGCATTCGCTGTGATGTTGGCTGCAGGTCTCAAGGGAATTGAAGAAGGTTATGAATTGCCACAAGGAGCCGAAGATGACGTGTGGTCGCTGACCGACGGTGAACGCGCCGCACTCGGCATTGAACGCCTACCGGAGTCACTTGGCCAAGCAATTAAAGCGATGGAGCGCAGCGAGCTAGTTGCCGAAACCCTCGGTGAGCACGTTTTTGACTTCTTCTTGCGCAATAAGCGGGCAGAATGGCAGGAGTATCGCTCGCAGGTAACTGCGTTCGAACTCGACCGCTATTTGCCAGTGCTCTAATCCGCAGCAAGGAGTCCAAACGTCGTGAATCCACGTGTGCTTGTTATTCAGAATGAAGAATCAGCTCCTGCTGCTCTCGTTGGCGAGTGGTTGCAAGAGCGCGGTCTAGAAATCGATGTCATCCATGCTTATGCCGGCGATGAGATTCCAGCTGAAATTCCGACCCAATACGCCGGCGTTCTAGCTTTCGGTGGCGCGATGGGCGCAAATGACGACGAGCAATTTCCTTGGTTGACCCACGAGCGCGCCTTGCTGGCAGCTGCTGCCAAACAGGATGTGCCAACATTTGGCGTGTGCCTAGGAGCGCAAGTATTGGCAACAGCGGTGGGCGGAACTTCGACGCGTGCGGATGTCATTGAAATTGGAGCCTACGATTTCGACGTTCTTGATAGTGCCAAAGACGACCCAATCTTTTCGATGCATGCCGGCACAACTGTGAAGGCTGCACAGTGGCATCAAGATTGGATTGCAACGCTTCCAGAATCTGCAGTTGTCCTTGCCTCGAATGACAACTGTCCAGTCCAAGCGTTTCGAGTCGGCCAAAACGTTTATGGAGTTCAATTTCATCCAGAAGTAGATGCTGCATCATTTAAAGAGTGGTACAACGTTGCTGACGAGGCAGCGGATCGTTCTGGAATTGACATGGCTGTTGCGGTGGAACAGGTACGTGAGGCAGAAGCCGAAATGATCGACACCTGGCGTCCGGTGTTCCATGCCTGGGCAGACATGGTCAAGGCGCGCCAAGGGTAGTTGTGGCTAACTCCCGCGAGCCATCGCTTCAAGCGCGGCTAGCCCGCTTGGGCTTTGCTGATACCAGCGCGAGTGCTGATGTCATTTCTGAACACAGCGTCTTGGATCAGCATGTTGATGTGATTCGCACTGCCGCAGACCCTGACTTGTCGCTTCGAGTGCTTGGTTCACTTTTGGATTCAGGCGCAGTAACGGCGGCATCGTGGGAAGAGCATGAGTGGCGAAACGTGGCAACTCTGTGTGGTGCTTCTAGTGCATTGAGTGAGCATCTGATTCGCCATCCCTTGCACGTCAACTATGTAGCGCATGCGCAGGTCATTCCCTCGGCAAGTGAATTGCGAACGTCGTTGCAGCAAGCAGTCCATGGACGGGACTGGGATGATGCGTTGCTTCAGCTGCGCGTCGCCTATCGTAAAGAAGTTAGTGCAATTGCGGCGCTTGACGTTTCGGCAATTGGCGGAAGCGTCGCGATCTTGCCGGCAATAGCGTTCGCGCTTTCTGATCTTGCCGATGCAGTAATCGCAACCGCTCTGGAATTGGCGCGGCAACGAGTACCAGAATCAGATGATGTGTCGCTAGCCGTTATTGCGATGGGCAAGTGTGGCGCCCGCGAATTAAATTACGTTAGCGACGTTGACGTAATTTTCGTCGCAGAGCCTGCGAACGAGGTTGCCACAGAAATGGCCAAGCTCGTTATGAGCGCATGTTCGGCAATCACGTCCGAGGGGATGATCTGGGAAGTAGATGCCGCTCTCCGGCCGGAAGGAAAAGCAGGGGCGTTGGTTCGGACTCTTTCTAGCCACATGGACTACTACGGTCGCTGGGCACAGAGTTGGGAATATCAAGCGCTGATTAAGGCACGGTTCATGGCCGGTGATGAGTCGCTGGGTCAGTCATTTGTAGAGTCTGTTGCGCCGTTCGTCTGGGAGGCAGCCGGCCGAGAAGGTTTCATCGAATCGGTGCAAGCAATGCGCCAACGTGTGACCGACTTACTGCCGGCAAAGGAAGCAGATCGTGAACTCAAACTCGGCCGAGGAGGACTTCGCGATGTTGAATTCGCAGTTCAACTTCTACAAATGGTTCATGGCCGAAGTGATGTCATGGTCCGTAGCCCTAATACCCTGCAAGCCCTGGAGCAATTGGCGACGTGGGGATATGTCGGGCGCGAGGATGCTGCTGCGTTGGCTGGTGCCTACCGATTCTTGCGAACATTGGAGCACCGCATCCAGCTGACGCGTATGCGTCGTACTCACGTCCTGCCAACCGATGAAGTTGAGTTGCGTGGACTTGGCCGCTCAATGGGATATGTGCTGGACCCAGTCGCCGAACTCACGAAAGAATGGCGCAAGCACGCACGAGAAGTACGGCGCATCCATGAAAAACTTTTCTATCGTCCGTTGCTTGAAGCGGTAGCTCGACTGAACAGTGAAGATGCGCGCTTGACTCCCGATGCAGCGGGCGCGCGGTTGCAGGCTCTGGGCTATCGCGATCCCGAAGGGGCGCTGCGTCATCTTGAAGCTCTTACCTCTGGTGTTACCCGCCGGGCTGCCATCCAACGCACGTTGTTACCAGTGCTGCTCGAATGGTTTGCCAACACACCGGATCCAGATGCAGGACTCTTGGGCTTCCGTCGAGTCTCTGACGCGCTCGGTACAACTCCGTGGTACTTGCGGCTCTTACGCGATGAATCGGTAACCGCAGAGAGACTTGCACTATTGCTTGGGTCGAGTAAGTACGTCACTGACTTATTAATGAAGGCGCCTGAGGCAGTCAATCTCTTAGCGGATGAGGCAACACTTCGTCCTCGCACCCGAGACGAATTGTTGAGTGAAGCTTCTGCAATCGCAGGGCGCTATGAAGATCCCGAGTCAGCAGTCAGTGCGCTGCGTGCAATGCGACGTCGAGAATTATTTCGAATCGGAGCCTGCGAAGTTCTCGGACTTGCTGATGTAGAGCTTGTTGGCGATGCATTAACGGATGTCACGGACGCAGTGATTTCGGGAGCACTAGGCGCTATTGCCCGTCAAATTCCAGAAGCACCGGAATTCGTTGTGATTGCAATGGGTCGTTACGGTGGCGGTGAACTGGGCTTTGGAAGCGATGCCGATGTGATGTTCTGTTTTGACGACAGTGTTGATGCTCACGCTGCGGGGGAACGCGCACATCAGATTGCAAACGAATTGCGCACGCTTTTGATGGCGCCCAGTACTGACCCGGAGCTGCTTATCGATGCTGATCTTCGACCAGAAGGTAAAAATGGACCAATGGTGCGAAGCCTTGAGTCTTACATCGCGTATTACGAGCGCTGGTCTGTTGGTTGGGAAAGCCAAGCATTGCTTCGCGCTGAAATTGCAGCCGGTGATCCAGAACTTGGCGATGCCTTCATTGGAGTAATTGATCCGATTCGTTACCATCAGGATGGATTGAGCGAAGCGGCATTATTCGACATTCGTCGCCTCAAGGCACGAATGGAATCCGAGCGTTTACCACGTGGAGTAGACCCGACGCTGCACACCAAGTTAGGTCCTGGCGGGCTCTCCGATGTGGAATGGGTTACGCAAGTGCTTCAAATGCAGCACGGGTACCTCTATCCAGCGCTTCGAACAACGAGAACCTTAAAGGCATTACGCGCGGCAGTAGAGCTAGAAGTTCTTGCAGAGAGCGATGCGAGAGCATTGATTGATGCGTGGACGTTGGTTACGCGAGTGCGAAACACAGTGATGTTGGTCAAGGGTCGCCCCAGCGACGTTGTGCCTAAAGATCCGATGGAGTTATCTCGCATTGCTCAGTCAATGGGCTACGGGCCACGTGCAGGTCAGCAATTAATGGATGACTATTTACGAACAACTCGACGAGCCCGCGGAGTCGTCATGCGTCTGTTGTATGGACAGACCTCTGACAATTAGGTCGCTAGTGTGCAACTACGCGAAATGCTGTCATTTCTGGGTTGGCGCCACCGCGAACGTGACCATAAGGTGCGGCAATCGTTGCCTGTAAGAATGCAACAGTTTCAGCGGTGATGCGCTCGCCCGGTAACAAGTTAGGAATGCCAGGTGGGTAGGCAGCCACGGAATCAGCCGAGACTCGACCAATTGCTGCTTTCGAATCAACAATTTCTGTCTTGGCAAAATACGCGTCGCGCACAATAGAAACTCGTTCACCTGCGGCTGGCAACTCGAGAGTATGGCCTGTGTTGTCATGGTGACGTGGAAGTTGATGGAATGCATTCACAATTCGCTCAACGTCAGGGACAACTCCGGCACCTACGAGAAGAACAATTGTCGAATGCGTCGCAATTTCACAGTGCACGCCAAACTCGTTAAACAAGATCGACCGAGCTTCGTGTCCCGAGATGCCGCCGATCAAAGTATTAAGTGCGATGCGCAACGGATCAATCTCTACGACATCGTCATACGTCATCAAATGTGATGCGATATCTATGAAGCGTCCAGCATCGTTAAAACCATCGCGTAGTGCCTGCATGGCCACAAGAGTCTCTGAAATTGATGTGGCGCCGCGCGTCGCGATTTCTTTACGGGCAATATCGAGAGAGGCGGTGAGGAGCGCACTGGCACTTGTTGATTGCAATGACTTAAAAGCTCGATCTAAAAGTGGTTCGAGGGTGTCAGCAAAGCGACTTTCACTCAGGTGAAGCATGGCTGACTGCGTCAGACTTCCGGCCAATTTATGAGTACTGCTGATGACGATGTCTGCACCAAGTCGAATCGAATTCACAGGGATCTCAGGGTGGAAGCCAAAGTGTGCACCCCACGCTTCATCAACGATTAACGGGATGTTGTGAGCGTGAGCCACTTCGGCAAGTGCCTTCACATCGGCCACAGCTCCGAAATAACTGGGCGTGACGATGTACGCGGCAACGGGATTTCCCGAACGTTCAATGGCAGCCTCAAGGGACTCGGGCGTCACGCCATTGGCGATACCAAGACCCTTATCGACTGAGGGATAAACGAATTCAGCGTCGAAGCCAGTGAGTCCAAGTCCGTCAATCACGCTTGAATGAACGCTGCGTTGAACCACGATTTTTTCGCCGAGGTTTCGCGTTGCCAGACACGCCATCAGGTTGCCTTTGGAAGCACCGTTGGTGAGAAACCAAGTCTTGCGTGCACCCCACGCAGCTGCAGCCAGTTCTAGTGACTCATCGAGCGGCGTTGGGTAGGTACCGTAATCAATACCGTCTACGAACGGTTGAACGTCATTCGCCAAAATCTCACGGCCAAAGTACGAGATCAAATCGGAATGCGCACCACTCGATACTTGATGTCCCGGCGTATTGAGGCGCACAAGATCGTGATCGCCGTAAGCCTTGACGGCATCAGCGTATGGGGTACGTGATTGATCCAGCATGAATTATGCCTGCAGAGTGCTTTCGTGGATGGCAATAGCGGCAGCGAGATCCTCAAGAGCAGTACCGACTGATTTGAAGAATGTTATGTCCTGGTCGTTTGTTCGACCTGAAACTGTGCCTCGGCACAAATCATGAAGATCGCCTTGGATGTGATCCGCTGTGATGATGCCATCGGCAATCGGCATTGCAAGATCGCCGCCTTCGTGGGTAGCGCCCCAACGGGTATCGCAGTACACCTTTGCAGTTGTGATGAGTTCGTCGTCCGTCTCGCGACGCGTTGGAGTAAACGCACCAACCGCGTCCACATGCGTACCTGGCTTGAGCCACTTACCAAATACCAGGGGAGTCATCGACAGAGTTGCAGCAGAAACAATGTCGCTCTTTCCAACGGCGGTGACAAGGTCAGGATGCGCAGTAACTGGCAAGCCCTCGGCTGCAAGTTCTTCAGCCAGCAGGTGTGCTTTGCGAATGTTGTGGTTCCATAAATGGACCTCAGTAATTGGGCGAACGGCCATGTGTGCGCGAATCATGAATGGAGCGAGTGCACCAGTACCGACCATCGTGAGCACGCTGCTATCTTCACGAGACAAATATGTGCTGGCTAACGCTGACGCCGCTGCCGTACGCCAAACTGTCATCCGCGTTCCATCCATGGTTGCCACAGGTTGTCCAGTCTCGCCATTGATCAAGTAGTACAGGCCATGAATACTCGGCAAGTTATGCAGATCAGCATTTCCAGGATGACTTGTCACAATTTTGATGCCGGCATATTGCGCAGGTGCTGGTCCAGTCCAGGACGGCATGAGGAGGAGGTATTTTTCCGGCGATTCTGACATGGTCAAATGAATTCGGTTAGGCGTGGTCCATTCGCCTTTAAAAGCCTCTTTGAGCGTCTGGACAAGGTTGCCGAACGTCAATAGGTTGTCGATCTCTGCTGCATCAAAATGTTTCATGTATTGGTACTCCTCCCTCCCAAGGCTACTGATCTCGCGGTAGAGTTTTGGTCATGAGTACACACATTGCTGGTCCTGTGGTCGTTGATTCATGGGCGGAAAAGTCTGTTGTTAAGAACGTCACCCTTGTGTTGGGCCTCGTGGCACTCACAGCGGTGTGTGCGCAAGTGGCCGTTCCATTGCCATTCACGCCAGTTCCTTTGACCTTGCAGACGTTTGCCGTCTTGGCGGGAGCCGCAGCTCTGGGCGCAGAACGCGCTGTGATTGCTCAAGTTCTCTACATCGTTTTAGCTGTTGCAGGATTTCCTGTACTTGCCGGTGGAGCTTCTGGATCTGACGTCGTAGTCGGCGCTACCGGTGGTTACCTTGTTGGCTTCGTGGCAGCGTCGTACGTTGTTGGTCGCATTGCTCAGCGTGGTGCCACACATACTGTGTCTTCAACGGCACTGGCTTATGTTGCGGGTTCAGCGGTTATTTACACATTTGGTGTGGCTTGGCTGGCTCATTCCACAGGTATGACAATTGCAGAATCAATCTCAGCAGGCATGGTGCCGTTCCTCATAGGCGATGCCATTAAGGCATTAATGGCAGGCGTTTCATTGCCAGCAGCTTGGAAACTCACCCGAAGCGAGTAGCCATCTCTTTCACAACGTTTCACGAAATGTCCCTCTGCTTAATGCAGGGGGACATTTTTTGTCAGTGCTCGATGCTCTACTAAGAGGGCAGGTGAAAGGTGCATCTGTTGCCAGCGATTGGTAGTGTTGTCAAAACACAACGAAATTAAAGGGCTGAGAATTAGTGATTGAGTTAGCGCTTCGCGATGAAGCCATTGCTCCTTTTGTGGAACGACTTCCAGGCCCGATTGTTCGACTCAATTTGTCGGCTTCGGATGACTTACTTGTGGCTTTGACTCAATGTGGTTCAGATTTGATGATGGCACTGGAATGGGCGCTCACCTCGGTCTACACCGATGATGAAGCGCCCAGTCGAGTGTTCATACGTAACGCCAATGGCCTTGAGACCGTGGTCATGGTTGACCCGTGTCAGGCCTATGGGTCACAAGCGATCATTCGCCCCTAGAATTTCAAGCGCCTTGAGGATGTCCGCTGGGGATGCCTTGAGAGCGCGGCACAAGTCTGGCAACAGTGCCACACTTGGACGAGTTTCTAGCGAGAAGTAGCGGTAAAGATTTCCGCGGTTGATGCCGATTTCATTTGCTACTTCTTCAAGTGAGTTGTAGCCGAGCTTGTCCATACGCGCACGTAGCCATACAAGGCCGGTGGCGTTTGTCGAACGAGACTTTGTAGATGCCATTTAGTGTTAACTCCTGAGAATTTCTTACATCGAATTTATTGAAAGTGCGTTATTTAATGTCACCTGAATGACGCTTTTGTATTAACTAAAAAGTAACACCGTATTTTGCTTGTTGCAGTATTTGAAGAAGACAACATGTTGTGCCCTGAGCACAAATGTGAAAGAAATTTAGCGAGTCTTTAGTTACTCGTGCGTAACATGGGTTACTCGTTAGTAGATTCCAAATCGGCAATCGCTTCGGATTTTTCGATTTCAGACAGCGGTCGATCGGCCTCGGTCAGACGTGGCGCGGCATACGTCCAAATGAAGATCGCCGACGACGCTAAAGCCAGGCTTACACCTGCCAAGGCAAGCTGGGGTGAAACGTGGTCTACGACGTAGGCGCCTAGTGCTGTGCCAAGTGCAAGAGTGGTTCCTTCCACCGTCCATAGCCAGGCTTGAGCAGAGGTTGCAGAGCCAACTGGACGCACTGCTTCGACGACTTCCCAGTGATAGACCATGGCAAAGCCGATCGCTAGACCAATGCCTGCAAGAGCAATTCCCATTGACCAGCCTGGATGCGTGAAGGCCAGCGGAGCTGCGGACAGTGTGACAAACAAGCTCGAGAGTTTGAAGCCGCGTAGTGGTGTAACGGAATTCTTGCGTCCACCAATGATGAGACCGCCGATGATGCTTGCGCTCGCAAGTGTTGCAACAAGTGGGGCAGATAGCTCTGGTCGATCTATGGTTGTCGAGATTGATGGAATCGCGATTTCAAGAAGGCCCCAACCTAATCCAAAGATTGCACCTTCAAGTGCCAGTATTCGAAAACGTGGGTCACGCAAGACAAAGAACGCACTTCCTTCGCTGGGCTCAGGAATCCAGTTTCGCGACAGCGGCATAGAAATCATTGCTATTCCACCCACGAGCATGAAAGTAGCCGTCAACCACAGTTCTTGTTGCGCCCCAATGTTTAGTGCAACGTACGTCGCGATTACCGGGCCAATAACAGTCGTAGCGTTCATCATTGTCGTATCTAGCGCATAAGCAGTCCGCAAATGATCGGCGCCGACGGCAGCGCGCCACAATGGTCGCGCTGAAAGATTGATTGGGGGAGAAGCTAGGCCGATTAATGCGCTCACGAAAATAATGGCGAAAGCACTGTGCACCTGGCTGAGGACGATCAGCATGACAACCCACGCTGGAATGAAAAAGCTCAATGGCTTGGTTTGTCCAAATCGATCAATCGCATGACCGCGTAAACCGGCAGTCAAGCTCGACGCGATCGTTTCCGCTCCTGTAGCTAGGCCAGCAATAGTGATTGATCCCGTTGTCTCATGGACAAAGAAATAGGTCGCCAAGGCGATCATGGAATAGGCCATTCGTCCTGGCAGCGTGCTGACAACAAGGCGTTTGACGCCGGGCATTGACAGTAATTCGAGATAAGCGCGCATAGTCCGATTTTCTAGGTGGAATGAGACCAGACTAGCGCGGTGTCATAGAGTCCTAGTCATGAGTGATTTAACGATTGTTCGAGCCACTGTCGAAGATGTGGATGTCCTGCATCCGCTCGTAGAGGCCTATCGAGATTTTTACAAGCAAGCACCGAGCGATAAGACTCAACAATATTTGTCAGATCGACTGGCGAACAATGAACTCATTGGATGGATCGCCTCGATTGACGGTGTTGCAGTGGGCTTCACGATTGTGTACCCAACTTTTTCGACGGTGTCGTTGAGTGAAATTTGGTTGTTGAACGATCTCTTCGTTAAACCAGAAGCTCGCGGGCACAAGATCGCTTCGCAATTAATGCAGACGGTAGAAGATGCTGCCCGTGCCGCCGGAGCTACTCGTACGTTCCTGCGTACAGCAAACGACAACATTCCAGCACAAGCTTTGTACGAAGGACGCGGCTGGGTTCAGGACACGGTCTTTCGACGTTACGACCTGATTTTCTAGAAAAGCAGGTTAGATAACGCCAAGTTCAGCAAGTTTTGCCCGTAAGTCTGGGTCACTTGGCTCCGTCAGGTGTGTTCCATCAGCGAACACGATGACTGGTATGGATTGTGCTCCGCCGTTGATTTCAACGACCTTATCGGCAGCTCCATCTACTTCTTCGATGTTGATGTAGTTGTAATCCACATTGAGTTCTTTGAGAAGCCGCTGGGAACGAACGCAGTCCCCGCACCACTGGGCGCCATACATTGTGATTTCACTCATGGGTTCATCATAGGCTGGGGGCATGTTGACGCAGCGCACTTTAGGTGGACTTACCGTTTCTGCACTCGGGCTTGGCTGTATGCCAATGTCATGGGGATACAACGTCGAAGGTGCAGATCCGCAAGAAAGTCGAGCTACGTTGCACCGAGCAGTGGAACTTGGCATCACATTGTTTGACACGGCCGATGTGTACGGACCTTTCACGAATGAAGAGACTCTAGGTCAGTTCCTAGTTGCCGATGGCTTCCGCGATCACATCAAGATTGCGACTAAAGCGGGACTTATTTTCCGTGACAAAGTTTCTTATGATCGCAATGGCCGACCCGAATACATCGTCCAAGCAGTTAACGACTCACTTGGCCGACTTCAAACGGATTACATTGACCTTTATCAATTGCATCGTGTCGATCCCGACGTGCCACTTGAAGAAACATGGGGCGCAATGGCGCAACTCGTTACCGAAGGCAAAGTGCGCCACATTGGACTCTCTGAGGTAACAGTCGACGAAATTGTGCGAGCCAACGCTATTCATCCCGTTGCAAGTGTGCAGTCGGAATTGTCCATCTGGACCAGCGAGAACGTAGATAACGGTGTGCTGGCACATTGCATGGAGCACAAGATTGGGTTCTTGGCGTATTCGCCACTGGGTCGTGGATTCCTCACAGGAGCGTTAACTGCCAGCGAAATCAAGGACGGCGATTTCCGTAGCAACAATCCTCGATTTACTTCGCAGGCATTGGCCGCAAATCAGGCGATCGTTGATGGAATTGAAAAAATTGCAGCTCGCCATGGCGCAACAACTGCTCAAATTTCATTGGCGTGGGTATTAGCCCAAGGCCCGCACGTTGTTCCTATCCCAGGCACCAAGCGCCGCAAGTGGCTCGAACAGAATGTCGGTGCCATGGACGTCATGTTGAGCCAACAAGACCTCGACGACATAGCGTCATTGCCGAAATCTGTAGCGCCCCGTTACTAATTATGCGAGGCCAAGAATTTCTAGGTAAAACTTCAGCTCTTCTTCGGCACACAAACTGATGGTTGCAGCTTGGCGAAAACCATGGCTCTCACCGGCAAACTCGAAGTACTTATATTTCAGGCCCTTGGCAATGCACGCATCGCGAAAAGCTTCTGATTGCGATGGTGGCACGATCGGATCATCGAGTCCTTGGAAGAAAATGATTGGCGCACTGACATTTGTTGCGTGCGTTAAAGGTGAGCGATCTCGATAGAGATCCATACATTCTGGAAACGGTCCAACCATCGAATCCAAGTATCGGGATTCAAAGTCATGTGTATCTTGGGCTAGCGGAATGAGATCGGCAACACCGTAGTAGTCGGCGCCACCGCTAAACAATGTCGATTGTGTGAGTGCATTTAATACTGCAAAACCGCCGGCGCTACCGCCTCGAATAAAGACCTTGTCTGCATCAACCGTTCCAGAATCAATCAGTCCCTGGGCCACTGCAATGATGTCTTCGGTATCAACGACGCCCCATTGGCCGCGAAGGGCATTGCGGTACTCGCGACCGTATCCAGTTGATCCACCGTAATTCACATCAACAATAGTGAAACCGCGCGACGTGAAAAATGCGTATTTCAGGTCCGCTGCGGCAATTGATTCTGCTGTTGGCCCTCCATGTGCAGTGATGATGACAGGCGGCCGTTGAGTAGAAGACACCAGTGGGTTCGTTGCAGGATGAAGGATCGCATGAACGACCCGTCCGTTAACGCTGGGATACGTCACGTGTTGTGGGTGTGCGAAATACGACCTATCAATAGGGGAGTGAATCTCCACAACGGTGCCGCTCTGTTTCAGCGAAGAGAGGTCGATTTCGATAACACTGGGCATGGACTGGGCGCTGCTCACAACCGCATAGATGTGCGAAGCGCTACAAGAAAAACTGTTGATGCCAGCTACTGCTGGTGAGCAGGACTCCCATAGTCCAGTGTCAGGGTCCACCACAATGAGTTCGCGCTGCGCAGGGTTGCCTCGCGTGGCAACTATTCGTCCATCAGCACTTCTTCGCAAGAAGTTCCACCCA
>CANFIL010000015.1 GCA_947447095.1 Actinomycetota bacterium
AGTCTTCGCGAGCCTCTTGCATCTTGAGCGATCCAAGTGCTCCGATGTATCCCGCTTCGCTCTCAAGTGCGAGTTCCAGACTGCGAGCGGATTGCTCAACGTTGTGTCCCATGATGACTACGCCGTCCATCGGCGACATGTCGGCGACATAACCTGCAACAACATCGTTGCGAGTTTCGCGTCGAACGTTCCATCCCATGGTTGTTGCCATGGCATCAAGTGCTTCTGCGATTGGACCACTTCCAGCAATAACAAGCTTGGTTGTTGGCACGAGCACTGTGATGACTTGGTTTTCGTGTACCGAAACGCTGGATTGGCCTTTATTGAATAGCTCGACGGTTCGCTCGTTAGATGAGTCAATCGTCTGCGAAGTGAAGGTTTCAATTGAAACCACATCTCCGTTGTCGACAGTGCAGACGATGGCAATTGGCTCGCGATCAAGAAGTGCTGGCCAAGTATGGGCCGGGAAAAGTTCAACTGGGATCAAGAGGAACTCGACAGGTGTTCCCTCGCTGTAGCCAGAAATACTGGCCTCGAAAGCACCTACAGTGAATGACACAAGGCGACCTTGGGACAGTTTGAGGTTTGCGATGTCTGCCAATGCGGAATCAAAAACGCCTTGGGCAACCGATCCAATGCGTCCCCCACCAGGGGTCAACGCCAAAGTATCCGTGCTCGCATTTGGCGAAACCATCCATGCGACATCGGCATGTGTCTTGGATCGAACAAAAGCGCTCACGCTCAAAGCAACATCAAACATGTCGTCAGTATAAGTTCAACCGCGAACGCTTGCCGAGGGAGCGCGAAGTGACCTTGTGGCTAAACGTTCTTGAATACGGACATCAGATGTGAGCGCATCACATAAAGAACCGTCACCGAGATCACAACAAGAACAACACTCAGAGCGTAGGCATTAGCAAGGTTCGATTCCAGAGCCACATAAACCTGCATCGGGAGCGTCCGAGTAATTCCTGGCATCGAGCCGGCGAAGGTCAACGTTGCACCAAACTCACCCAATGCGCGAGCCCACGCCAAAATCGCGCCCGTCACGATTGAACCGCGAACTTGAGGGACGGCGACCTGCATGAATAGCTGGTTGGGATTGGCGCCGTCAGTTTCGGCTGCCTCCTCAATTTCCGGCGGTAATTGAGCGAACCCTGATTCCACGACAAGTACAAGGAATGGCAGTCCAACGAATACTCCCGCCACGACCACCGCGACGAATGTGAAAGGCATCGCCCAACCAGTTTCTTGATAAATCCACGACCCGAGCACACCGTTTCGGCCAAACAAAACAAGAAGGGCAAGGCCTGCGACCGTTGGCGGCAGCACAAGCGGAAGAGTCACGAGGGGTCGAATGTACTTTGTGATCGAAGCAGGTCCTCGCGCTAGTAACCAAGCGAGTGGAACGCCAAGTACAACGGCGAACACCGTGGCCAGCACCGAAGAGAACAACGAAACTCTGAGCGCATTCAAGCTGTCCGAAGATGACAACTCGGAAAGTAAGTGACTCCATGGCACGCGTGACAACAGTGCGAGCACTGGCGCGACAATAATGAGCCCGCCTAGCGTGGCCAGCAGCACTAAAGCGAGACTTACACGTTGTCGCTTCATTGCGCAGGAACGCCGAATCCCGCCTTGCTATACACATCCATCGCGTGACGACTCATCAAGAAATTCAATAGTTCGCCGGCAAGCGCGTCTTTATTGTCCAAAACACCAATCGAGTAAGTCGTGGTTGCAGCACCTTGGTCTGCGAATTCCAAACCGACAAGATTTCCAGCATTTGCCACCACGTCCGTTTGATAAATAACTCCTGAATCGGCCTCTTTTGCCAATAGCTTCATAACAACGCTCTTTACATCAGGTTCGAGAGACTTCGGCTTGGTTGTTACTCCTTCGGCAGCAAGTGCCTTATCCGCGGCAGTTCCACACGGTGCTTCATGCGCGCATTGAATCCAAACACCTTGTGGTTGATTAAGAATCGAAGCAACTGATTGATTCTTCAAAATACCTGCCAAGCCATCTGGCGAATGAACTGCAAGCACGACGTGATTGGTGACAAAGTTCTGTGGCGAGGTAATTCGGTCATTGATTTCATTCATTTGCTTACCTGATGCAGAGGCGAAAATTCGGGCCGGAGCGCCTGCTTTAATCTGCTGCGCCAAAGTGCTCGATGATCCGAAAGTGAAATTAACTTTGACGCCAGGGTGGCTTGCTTCGAATTCCTTGCCGAGTTGCGTGAAGGTGCCTGTAAGGCTCGATGCAGCAAACACGTTAATTTCTCCAGTGGTATTCACGTCAGTGCTGATGCCGTTATTGACAGCATCGCGATTTTGTTTCTGATGAATTTGCCAACCAACTGTGGCGGCCAGGACTAGCGCGATGATGACTGCAATCTTCTTATTCATTATTCGGTCTCGATTCCGACATTGGTGGATTTGATACTGACAACTGTTCGTGATCCGACTTCGAGCGCGAGTGCTCGAGCGGCATCAACCGTAATAAGGCTGACGAAATGATGTGGGCCGGACTGAACTTCAACTTGAGCGACTAGTCCCTCGATCTGAAGTTTGGTCACGATGCCAACGAAGCGATTACGTGCGCTCACATAGTTTGTGCGCTCGGCTGCAAGATTCTTAGCCTGTTCAACTGCAAAGTTGGCAAGTACAACCCCGTCAATAACCTGGCGATTTGAACCATCGGTGGTGGCTGCGAGTTTGCCGCCATCAATCCAGCGGCGAACGGTGTCATCACTCACGGCTAGGAGCTCGGCGGCTTCAGAAATCCTCATATTCGGCATATCTAAGGACTTTAGACCGTATATGCGGATTTGTCGCGCTGAATCTTGCTTATTTGCGCCTAACTAAAGCGGAATTGTCCACTTTTGCGGACTTATCCCCCAGCAAATGGGGGTAGGACATCAAGGGTGCTGCCATCAGAAACGAGCGCGGCCTTGTCGTTGCAAGCTGTTTCGTTGACGAGGTAACTGCACTTTGGCAGAACTTCTGCCAGCTTGGGGAAATCAGCCTCAAGTTGCTGAAGGATGTCGCCCAGCGAACTAGCTTCGACATTCGTTTCAGACACACCAGCAGCCGAGCGAGCTGCAGCGAACAGTCGTACCGTGACGGCCACGACTATCCACCAATCGCAGACATTGGTCGAGCGGGCTGAATGAACGATGGATCGTTGATTCCGTGGCCTGGAAGTTTGCTAAAAACAGTCTTGCTAAATCGAGAAGCAATTTCTTCGCGCTTCTGATCTTCGGTCAACTCGGTGCTGCGCAAAATATCTCGCAGATCCATTTCCTTAGTAGCAAAAAGGCAGGAACGAAGTTGGCCATCAGCTGTCAGGCGCAAACGATCACAGGCTCCACAGAATGGTCGAGTAACACTGGCGATGATGCCAACTGTTTCTGGTCCACCGTTGATCAGGAACTCTTCAGCAGGTGCCGAGCCACGTGCTTCAACTGGAGTGAGTGAGTACACCGGATTGAGCGCAGCGAAAATATCGTCGGCAGTCTTCATGGTCAGTCGATCCCAAACGCCACCAGCATCCAATGGCATTTGCTCAATGAAGCGAAGCTTGAAGCCTTCTTCAAGCGCCCACTTCACTAGTGCCACGGCTTCGTCATCGTTAACGCCTGGCATCAAAACGGTATTGATCTTGACCGGAGCCAATTCGGCATCACGGGCGGCCTTCAGACCCTTCATCACGTCATCAAAGCGATCACGGTAAGTCATCTTCTTGAAGCGTTCTGCGTCCAAAGTATCGAGGCTGACATTCACTCGTTCGAGGCCAGCATCTTTAAGAGGCTGTGCCAGTTCTGCCAAACGAATGCCGTTAGTCGTCAACGACAATTTCGGTGGCTTTGGCAATGAGTTAATGCGCGCCACAATGTCAACGATGTCGGGTCGAAGCAACGGTTCGCCACCAGTGAGACGAACTTCATCAATGCCTAGCTCGACACCGATCTCGAGAACCTTCATGAGCTCTTCGGTTGTGAGAAGTTCATCCGATGGCATCCAGGCAGCGAAGTCATGCGGCATGCAATAGGTGCAACGCAGGTTGCAACGGTCAGTCAATGACACTCGAATGTCACGATGCACGCGGCCGTAGGTATCAACAAGTGTCATGCGCAATTCACCCACTCTTCAGTTCCATCAGCAAAAACTTGATGTTTCCAGATTGGAATTTGGTTCTTTACTTCGTCAACGAGTTCAGAGCAGGCAGCGAATGCAGCGCCGCGATGCTTGGCAGAAACGCACGCGACTAGCGCAGATTCACCGATGGCAATTGGGCCGTGGCGATGGGCAACCGCCAATAATTCGACGTCGAATTTGTCGGCGATTTGTGCGGCGACATTTTCCAAGATCCCTTGGGCGCTGGGGTGGGCTTCGTATTCCAGTGAGGCCACAGATCGACCATGGTCGTTATCTCGAACATCGCCGCTGAAAGTGACGACTGCGCCGGCGACTTGGGACTGAACCAGAGCGGAAAGTTGAGCAACAGAAATCGGGTCAGTAGTTACTGACACATGCACGACTTTGCTCATCTGTTCATTATGAACGGGAATTGGGCACTTCACCACCTGCGGAGTACCACATCGTGTGCCAACTTCAAGATTCTCTAGGACAATGGGCTCATGAGCGAAGGATTGTTCGAAGCGCAGTGGGATGAAGCGCGTTCGATCGTGCACGGGTTGGCACCACGAGTGGACGCCGAAACCGCAGCATTGGAATCAGCCGTTGGTCGCATTGTCGCCATGGATGTGCTCGCCCTGGGCGATATGCCACCCTTCGCTGCGTCACGCATTGACGGTTGGGCGGTCGCGGGATCGGGGCCATGGACCGTAATCGGTGATGTCACTGCCGGTCATGACAGTGACGTGACACTAGAGCCGGGCCAGTGCACTCACATCGCTACTGGAGCAGTCTTGCCCGTTGGCGCGACAGGTTGCCTAAAGGATGAGGAATCACTCCTTGATGACAACATCGTTGCGGCAGCACATGGCGCGGTCGGCATTTTGATTGATGGCGCACTCCCCGATCAACATGACGTTCGACCAAGTGGATACGAAGCCCGTGAAGGCGACGTGCTGGTGCGCCGAGGCACTCGAATCACGCCCGGCATCATCGGCGTCATTGCTGGCGGTGGCCACGACAACGTTTCGGTGTACCGACAGGTCACTGTCGACGTCCTCGTGTTTGGCGATGAGTTACTGACCTCAGGTCCATCACGGGATGGAAAAGTACGTGACTCGCTTGGCCCACAGTTGCCGGCTTGGATCCATCAACTCGGAGCACGTCTGCTCAATGTCACACATGTCGAGGACACACTCGAAGCCCACACCAACGCCATCAAGAATTCAGTCGCAGACTTGATCATCACTACAGGCGGGACCGCTGCCGGCCCAGTAGATCATTTGCATCAAGCCATTGTTGATTGCGACGGCGAATTTGTAATCGATGCAGTTCTCGTCCGACCTGGCTACCACCAGCTGTTCGCCAAACTTCCCGGGCAGTTCCTACTTGGGCTGCCTGGCAATCCGCAATCGGCAATCATTGGAATATTGACCCTTGGCGATGTATTCCTACGCGGCGCTGTCGACCAGCCACTGCCTGAACTGCCCACTGTTGAAATGGCAGGCAAAGCCAAAGCCCCGCCTCGCGAAATCCGCTTGGCGCTGTGCACTCTGAACGACCGACAGGCGCAGCCAGTAGAACATCTCGATTCCTCAATGTTGCGTGGATTTGTTGCTGCCGACGGATATGCCTTGGTTCCTGCAGGAGGCGCCGAAGCCGGCGATCTCGTGCGGTGGCTAAATCTGCCATAACCCCTAGGCTTGAGGGACATCGTTTCTGACTAGGAGTGCGCACATGAAGGAAGTTCTTGACGAACTCCTTGAAGCCTTTGAATCAGGCAAGCCAGCGGCTTTAGCAACTGTTGTGCGCACGTGGCGTTCTGCGCCTCGCCCAGCTGGCGCATCCATGCTCGTCACAGAGTCAGGTGAAGCCGTCGGCTCAATCAGTGGCGGTTGTGTCGAAGGCGCAGTTTACGAACTCAGCGGTGACGTCATTAAAGATGGCGAAGTGCGTTACGAAACCTACGGAATCAGCAATGACGATGCGTTCGCTGTTGGGTTGACCTGCGGCGGAATTCTTGAAGTTTATGTTGAGCAAATCACCCACGAGACTTGGCCAGAACTTCCAGCACTTGCTGCGAGCGTTCGTGCGGATGAACCAGTTGCTGTGGCAACTGTTGTTCGCGGACCTGCACACGTTGGTAATCACATGGTGATTTGGCCAGATCGTCGTGAAGGTGATTTAGGTTCGCAGCGTTTAAACGATGCCGTTGGTGATGACGTCCTTGGTCTTCTTGAGTCAGGTACTACTGGCTTCTTGCACTACGGCTCCGATGGCGAACGCCGTGGCGATGAGCTTGAAATCTTTGTTTCCAGCTTTGCACCAAAGCCACGCATGTTTGTCTTCGGCGCTATCGATTTTGCTGCTGCTGTTGCCAAGGTCGGAAAGTTCCTTGGCTACCACGTGACGGTGTGTGATGCTCGCGAAATCTTTGCCACCAAAAAGCGCTTCCCAGAAGCAGACGAAGTCGTTATCGACTGGCCACATCGTTGGCTCGAGACACAACAAGTCGATTCCCGAACAGTGATGTGCGTTCTAACGCATGATCCAAAGTTTGATGTTCCAGTTTTACTAGCGGCGCTGAAAACTCCAGCTGCATACATCGGCGCAATGGGTTCGCGTCGAACGCACGATGACCGCGTTGAGCGTCTGCGCGAAGCCGGGGCAACCGAAGCAGATATCGAGCGCATCAAGTCCCCTATTGGTCTAGATCTTGGTGCTCGCACACCGGAAGAAACAGCCATCTCAATCGCGGCAGAAATCGTGCAAGCTCACTGGGGCGGCACCGGGCGCAATCTGAACACCACAGAAGGCGCCATTCATCCTGGCGCTGCTCGATGATCGAATTTGTCGGATTAGTTCTCGCCGCAGGCGAAGGCAAACGGTT
Source organism: Actinomycetota bacterium (assembly GCA_947447095.1). Classification (GTDB taxonomy): domain Bacteria; phylum Actinomycetota; class Actinomycetes; order S36-B12; family UBA5976; genus UBA5976. Next base: position 7,033 of record CANFIL010000015.1, read on the forward strand.
CGGTGGGCCAAAGGCTCCGTTCGAACTCAATGGCGAACGACTCGTGGATCGTTCGGTACGCATTTTGCGTGAAGCAGGTGCCTCTCATATTTATGTCGTCCTCGGCGCATGGATCGGCGAAGTCGAGAATGCTGAGGTCATCGTGAACCCAGATTGGGAAACGGGAATGGCGTCATCGTTGCGGTCTGGGTTGTCACACCTCGAATCGCAAACTCATCATGATCGCGTTGTCATTACATTGGTGGATTTGCCCGGGTTGACGCCCGAAGCAATCTCACGCGTTGCCTCTGACGAACAATCAATTTCAGTCGCTACTTACGACGGCACTCGCGGACATCCTGTGGGATTCAATCGCGAGCATTGGAATAAAGTTGCCGCAACAGCAATTGGCGATGCGGGAGCGCGTGATTTTCTAAAAAACCATGCCACTGACATCAGCACTGTCGAAGTTGGCGATGTCGCCACAGGTGAAGATATGGACGTGCGCCCTTAGGCGTGATGGTGAATGACCAAGTGTCCGAAACTTGGAATTGGCCCTGCGAGGAACAGCACACCGAGTGCAAAGACTCCGCTTGATAGACCGACAACTCTCGAAATAGCAATCTTGTGTGCGCTGGTAAATTCCAAGACCATCAGAATCGCAAGAGCAATCATTGGTGCGATCGTGGATGGCATCACCCAGAACGCGGCAACCATGAGTGGGCCGCAAGCAAGCAGGCAATTCCAGCCGACGTGAAGACCATGCACAACACCAACATTGGCTGAGACATTCATGCAGGCAGAAATCGCATGATCGTGCAAACGCGAGAATTGGTAGACGCCGGCTAAGGCGCACAGAGCAAAAGTTGCGTAGGTCGAATCGACCTTCATGGCGAGTTCAAAAATCGCGATCGCTGGAATGCCAGCAAGTAACCACACAGAGACAAAGCCGAGAACAGAGGTCAATAAGAAACCAGTTCCACGTCGTTGTTTCCAAGAAAGGATGATCGCAAGCGGGCTCATCATCAAGACGGACATCATTGCCCAGCCTTGGAAAAGCTCGAGCCCCGAACCCATTTGCGACATGCTCACACCCTAAGGCTGATTGCCCGCTTTGTCCTGCTTGGGTGCTGTTTCTTGAACCTTTTTGGCCGCTTTTCGCTAGCCAACTCGTCGAAGAGCCGAGAGAATTTCGGCTCGAATATCAGCAAATCGCGCTTCAGAAATTGCTTGGCCAGCATCGAGTACATAGAACGCATCAACGGCCTCTGATCCAAGCGTGGCAACCCGTGCACCAACAATTTCCAGCCCTGCATCACTGATTGCTTGTGAGATGGTATGCAAAAGTCCTGGCACGTCATGTGCCCGAACTTCAATGACCGTTGCCTGAGCAGAAGCTTCGTTATCAATCAGCACCAGTGGTTCAGGCACTATCGCAGTGGCACCAAAAGTGTCCTCACTTCGACGCTGAAGTTTTCCTCGAACATCAAGTGAGCCATCTAAGGCAAGGCGAAGATCTTGAGCCAACAAAGTGACATCAGGAACTTCGCCGAATTGTGGAGTCACTCCCCACACACTGGCCGCGCGGTGACCAATCGTTTGAGTAGTTGCCGTTCGCACACCAAGTCGATGTAGAGCCAATACGCCGGCCGTTATCGCAAGCAATCCTTGGCGATCAGGCGCTACTACCGTGAGCGTAGGCAACGTCGACTGTGCATCGAGTGTCACGTGAATGTGATGATCATCAGGGACATCGATCGACAGTGTTGGTGCCTCAGGAATGCTGTCACCACGCAAACTTGAATGGGCGATCCCGACAAGCTCAGAAATCAAACTGAATCTCCAGTCGGTTGCCACTGCCGGGCCGGTCGCCCGAGCATCACTTTCGGTTAGTGCGTGGAGCATGTCAAGAAACTCGTGCGTCTTAACAGCATCAGTTACCAAAGCGACCGTTGCAGGATCACGAGGATCACGTCGCGTGGCGAGCTCAGGCAGAAGCAAATGGAATTTCACCAGATCTCGCAGCACTCGAGTATCGGCTTCGTCGAAACCCAGGATTGGCGCAATCTTCACAACCAAATCAACGCCGATTTCAGTGTGGTCGCCACCACGAGCTTTACCAATGTCGTGCAGTAAGGCACCAATGAGCAGCAGGTCAGGCCGTGCAACACGACGAGTCAGCGCTGAGGCTCGGATCGCTGCCTCAACCAAATGTCGGTCAACGGTATAGATGTGAACCGGATTGTGCTGCGGAGCAGAGCGCACCTGCGACCACTCAGGAATAAGCCGTGACCACACATCAAATTGATCAAGGGCCTCCCACACCGGAATTGCATTTCGTCCTGCACCAACGAGAGATACCAGCGACTCTCGAGCCTGGCGCGGCCACGGCGTCGGAAGCGGCGCACTTTCATGCGCAAGGCGGTACACAGCATTCGGCGACAACCGCACACCATTCTGAGCCGCAGCTGCAGCGGCGCGAAGCAACAATAACGGGTCTCGACTTGGATCAGCATCTTTGGCAAGAACTGCCTGGCCTTCATAAAGGACCACACCTTGAGCAAGTGGAGTTCGCTCAGGATGTGTTCGCTTGGGACCTAACCCGCCAAACCGTCGCCGAGAAGAATTTGCTGCTGGACGTTTGACTCGATTCCATGCAAGGTCACTGACATAGCTAATCGTTCGACCGGCGCCATAAATGGCACGCAACAGATCATCGCGCGACTCAAAACCTAGGGCTGTGGCGATAGCGGCCTGCTCTTGCTGCAAAACGCGATCGCTACTTCTGCCCGTAACTACCTGCAGAGCGTCCCTAACATCAAGAAGCAACTGATTTGCCTGCTCGACAAGCCCCCAGTCGATATCTGCTAGCCATGTTGCAGAGATTGCCCTCAAAATTGTCAGATCCCGAAGACCGCCAACTGACTCTTTTAAGTCTGGCTCAATGAGGTAAGCAAGCTCACCAAAATGACGTTCACGTTCAACGACAGTTTCATGAAGTTGAGGTAAGCGACGTGCGCCCATTGATCGCCAATCAGCTAGAACCTCCGACTTCATTCGAGTAGCCAATTCACCATCGCCAACAATTACTCGAGTATCCAGCAACCCAAGAACAACTTTCAGGTCCGCAACTGCCATTGATTTAGCTTGAGCGACTGTGCGAACTGAGTGATCAAGTTTTATCGTCGAGTCCCAGATCGGGTACCAGAGTTTGTCGGCAATCTCGGAAACTTTTTGAACATCGACGCTCTCACCCACCACGAGGACCAAGTCGATGTCGCTACCTGGAGCTAATTCGCTACGGCCATAACTGCCTACAGCGACCAAGTCGGCATCAATATCTTGAATGCCGGCAGCAGCCGCGAGTTCCTTGATCCACTGATCCGTGAGATCGGTCAACGCAGAACGACGAGCGCGACCTGTGAGTGATGCATCAGCAAGTAACTCTGCTCGTCGAGCGATGATGTCCACGAATGTTTTCCTTAGAGGTGTAGGTAGCAGGAAGTGGGGAGTCGAATTCCTCGACTCCCCACCTGCCAGAATTAAAGAGCCGCCGAACCCTTTTCGCCGGTGCGCACCCGAGTGACCGAATCAACAGGAATTACCCATACTTTTCCATCACCGATGCGACCAGATTGCGCGGCAGCGACAATCGCATCGACTACTGCTTCGGCGTCTTCATCGTCGATGAGGACCTCGATGCGTACCTTCGGAACAAGATCCACTGTGTATTCCGCACCGCGGTAAACCTCGGTATGCCCACGCTGGCGACCAAACCCGGAGGCCTCCGAAACAGTCATCCCGTGAATTCCTCGGGCTTCAAGGGCCACTTTGACGTCCTCGAGCTTGAATGGCTTCACGATTGCAGTTACAAGTTTCATGCTGGTGCTCCTTCAGTTGTGCGAACTCCCGAGAGCGCGCCGCTAATGCTTCCACCACTACGACCTTCAAAGTCGTATGCAGTTTCTGCATGTTCCGTTAAGTCAATACCTTCGATTTCAGCATCACGGTCAATGCGGAAACCAAGCGTCTTATCCAGAATGAATCCCAGAATAAGTGTCACGACGAATGAATATGCAAGAACCGAAAATGCTCCGATTGCTTGCTTTCCTAGCAGAGTAAATCCGCCGCCATATAACAACCCATCTGCGCCGAATGCGTTGACTGCCTTCGTACCGAAGAACCCGATCGACAAACATCCGATGATGCCGCCGACCAAGTGCACGCCAACGACATCAAGACTGTCGTCATAACCAAACTTGTACTTCAACGCCACGGCGGTTGCACAAACAGCGCCCGCAATGAACCCGATGACCACTGCTGCCCAGGGGGCGACGAACGCACATGCCGGTGTAATTGCCACAAGCCCAGCCACCGCACCGGATGCAGCGCCCAGGCTCGTTGCGTGTCCATCACGAATACGTTCGACGATGAGCCACCCAGCAACAGCACCCGCAGTTGCAACTTGCGTGTTCATGAAGGCCAAAGCTGCAGTCCCATTAGCGCCTAATGCTGAACCTGCATTAAAACCAAACCAACCGAACCACAACAGGCCAGCGCCAATGAGGACCAGTGGCAGATTGTGCGGGCGCATTGGATCTTTTCTCCAGCCCACTCGCTTGCCAAGAACAATTGCTAATGCCAAGCCAGCTGCACCAGCGTTGATGTGAACTGCCGTTCCACCAGCAAAATCGAGAACGCCACGAGCTGCAAGCCAACCGGCACCAGTTGCATCTTTGCCGCCGAAGTCAAAGACCCAGTGTGCAACTGGGAAGTACACGATGGTTACCCAAATCGCGATGAAGACCGACCACGTTACAAACTTTGTTCGATCAGCAATCGAACCACTGATGAGTGCAGGTGTGATCACGGCAAACATCAATTGGAATACCGCAAATGCTAAAACAGGAATCGGATAAGGCGCACCGTTACTCGTCAAATCATTTACAACCTCGCCTAAATGCGACCAATCAAACGCGCCGATCCACTTGCTGCCACTGTCGCCGAATGCGAACGAGTAACCATAAATTACCCACAACACACTCACGATGCCGATCGAAATGAACGACATCATCATCATGTTCAAGGTGCTCTTCGCGCGAGTCATGCCGCCATAAAAGAACGCCAAGCCCGGCGTCATTAATAGCACCATTGCGGATGCAGAGAGCACCCAAGCGGTATCTCCAGCACTGAGTTCCATAGGACCTCCTACTTAGTCGGCCCGTGAACCCCCACGGCGCCGAAAATCAATAGATTGCGACACCGTTGTCGATGTAGAAAGAATGCCCAAAATGTGTTGCAAGAGAGCGCATGGAATGTTTCACGAGAGTGAAATGTCGTCACACAGTGTTACAGCCATGTTGCAGAATGGCCAGAGCTAGCCGAGAGTACTGAAAAAAGATTCGTAGCCGCGCGCCACGAACGGCCATGGATTTGCTCGCTCCCACTGTTGTGCAAGATCCAATAGCCACGCATCGTGCCAGTGCCCTGCAACGATCTGCATGCCACAAGGCACGCCGTTCGCAAGAACCCCGATTGGGATACTGACCGCAGGGTTGTTAGTTATGTTTTGAAGGGCAGTGTTATAGGCAGCTGGCGGAAGTCCATGAACGCTGGCTTGATCAGGCATTCGACCATCCGCCAGCCAGCCTCCATATGAAACGGTCGGTGTCAGTAATACAACTCGATCGTGAACTACTTCATCAAACGCGCGCATGTATCGCACTTGTCGGTCACGTGCAGCAAGGTACTCACGAATGTCAACGCCCAGAGCTGCATCGAAAAACTCTTGACTTGAGACGTGCATATTTTCACGATTCTTGACATAAAAATCACGCCCGATGGATTCAAGATGCTCAACAGACGCAACAGTGAACCAGTCTTCATCAGGTTCACCAAACGAAAACAATGATCCTGGATCGCGCCATTCAACTGAAGCCCCTGTGAGCGCCGAAAACTCGTTTACCGCCGAAGTGAATAAGAGTTCTACTTCGGGATCAATCGGGCCAAGATCTGACGTTCTCGTCATAGCGACAATCTGTGTTGGCATGAAGGAATTCGGTGCCGCGAAATCAATGTCAATTGTTTTCGAAACAGGATCGCCATCGACCGGACCAGCTAGTACTTGCATCAACAAACGAAGATCTGAAACTGAGGTAGCAAATGGACCTTCGGTCGAATAATCAATCCAGTCCGGTTTGGGCCAACGTCCAATGACACCGTTCGTTGGCTTGAGCCCAACTAGTCCACAAAAAGATGCTGGGATACGAATCGAGCCGCCGCCATCAGTCGCAGTAGCAAACGGAATTGCCCCAGCAGCCATTGCAGAGGCAGAGCCACCACTGGAACCACCTGGTGAGTAATCGAGGTTCCACGGATTACGAGTAATCCCAGTAGCACGGTTTGCGGTGTAGCCTTCGATTGCCCATTCAGGCATCGTTGATTTGCCCACAACAATTGCACCCGCAGCTCTTAATCGGGCAGGAACAGTGCTGTCTGAGGTTGCAATCGAACTCGAAGTAGTGAGCGAGCCTTTTCGAGTTGGCAACCCGGGCACATCTTCCATGTCTTTGATGAGAACCGGTACTCCAGCCAATGGCAGGGACAGGTCACGTTCTAGCGCGGCTTCGGCTACGGCTTGTTCAAAGCACTCCAAGGCAAGGAAGTTCAACGTCGGGTTTAGTCGGGTAATTTGCTCAATCGCGTGCTCAACCGTTTTGTGAACTGGAAACTTACCATTTCGATGTGCTTCAACAATGTGCTGCAATTCGCCCATGGTTGAACAGTATCCCGTGAATAAGTCAGTTAGCGAGAAATCAAACGACTAACCGCGCCTAGCTAGTCACTACCTATTTAGTTGGAGTGACCAAATGGATCGTTAGCTAACTGATCAGGCCATCAACGAAGGAAATCGGATCAAATACGGCTAAGTCATCTGGACCTTCGCCGAGTCCTACGAGTTTGACCGGAACTCCGAGCTCTTGTTGAACAGCGACAACAATGCCGCCTTTGGCCGTTCCATCAAGCTTGGTCAACACAATTCCAGTGACAGGAACGACTTCACTGAAAACTCGAGCTTGAGTCAGGCCGTTCTGGCCAGTGGTGGCATCAATAACCAACAAGATCTCGTCGACTCCCCCGGCTTTGGCGGCAACACGATGGACTTTGCCAAGTTCATCCATCAAACCCTGCTTGGTGTGAAGTCGGCCAGCAGTATCGATCAGCACAACGTCTACTTCTTGCTCAATGCCCGTGTTTACTGCGTCGAAGGCCACCGAAGCAGGATCCCCGCCCTCTGGTCCACGCACGACGACTGAACCTACACGCTCGCCCCACGTCTCAAGTTGATTTGCGGCCGCAGCGCGGAACGTATCGGCCGCGCCGAGCAATACGTCTTTGTCTTCTGCCACTAACAGCCGTGCGAGTTTGCCTGTGGTCGTGGTCTTTCCAGTGCCATTGACCCCAACAGTCAAGACAACAGCAGGACGGTTTTCGTGACGTTGCGTTGCCAACTCACGTGAGAATCCGCCGTCGACAAGTGCCACGAGGTTTTCACGAACAATCTGCTTGAGGTCAGCGCCTGATCCAGCCTTACGGGTTGCCGCTTTGAGCGAATCAACGACTTCTGTGGCCGCGCGAGCACCAAGGTCAGCCATGATCAAAGTGTCTTCAAGCTCGTCCCAGGCTGCGTCATTTTCAACTCCGCCGGAAAAGACTTTGCGGAAGGCATCCGAAATCGATGACTGTGATTTTCCAAAGCGACCACGAAGTCTCGTCGAACGAGCCACAACACTTTCGGGAGAATCCTGCGCGACTTCCTCAGCCGAAACATTGACAGCGACGGGAGAATCAATAATTTCAGCCCCGAATGTTGGCACAGGGTCACCAAAGTGTTCTTCAGCTTTCCGCGCTTGCCCAGAGACAGCACTTGTAACGGATGAAGGCTTTGACTTACTTGCTCGTGCTTTTGCGATACCGAGAGCAACACCACCGACTGCAAAGACGCCTACGGCAACTTCACCAAGAACTGTCGAATCCATGGGAAATTAGTTGTTCGCCATTGCAGAATCGGCAGCTTGTTCCGGCGTTTCGCGATCTTCGCGTTCTTCACGCGTGATTCGCTGACTAATGACCTGGGTAACACCATCGCCACGCATCGAGACACCGTACAACGCATCTGCAATTTCCATCGTGCGCTTTTGGTGCGTGACAATAATCAACTGCGAGCCGCTACGAAGTTCGGCCAAGATTTCAAGCAAGCGACCGAGGTTGACATCATCAAGCGCTGCTTCTACTTCGTCGAGGATGTAGAACGGGCTAGGACGGGCCTTGAATAGCGCGACAAGGAATGCCACAGCGGTCAATGACTGCTCACCACCTGAAAGTAGTGAAAGGCGCTTGTATGTCTTGCCTGGAGGACGAGCTTCGATTTCAACGCCAGAGTTCAACAAGTCGTTCGGGTCGGTGAGAACCATGCGTGCTTCACCGCCTGGGAACAAGCGAGAGAAGCCATCTTGGAATTCACGATGTGTGTCTTCGAATGCTTCAGCAAACACTTGCTGGACTCGTTGATCAACGTCGCGAATGACTGTGAGCAAGTCAGCACGTGACTTACGAAGATCCTCGAGTTGCTCACCCAGGAACTTGTGACGTTCTTCAAGAGCAGAGAATTCTTCCAGCGCCAGCGGATTGACCTTGCCAAGCAGTGCGAGTGATCGTTCTGCCGATGCCAAGCGAGTCTCTTGCTGAGCGCGAACAAACGGGTACGGCTCCGGCTCAGGTGCGTTTGGATCAATGTCATCGCCAGGTGCAGCTGGTGATGGTGGCACTAGGACATCAGGACCATACTCTTCGAGCAATGCTGCTGGGTCCACACCGAAGTCCTCGAGTGCTTTGTTCTCAAGTGCTTCGATACGCAGACGTTGTTCGGCGCGAGCAACTTCATCGCGATGAACGCTATCGGTCAAGATTTCAAGTTCTCC
>CANFIL010000016.1 GCA_947447095.1 Actinomycetota bacterium
GATTGCTGTATCGCCACTTGCCATACGAGCACTCGTATCCCCATTGCTGGCGTTGCCACACTGCGTTGATCTATTACGCGCAACCATCGTGGTACATCCGCACCACTGCCATCAAAGACCAGCTCATCGCCCAGAATGAGGCCACTAACTGGTTCCCTGAAACCATTAAATGGGGTCGCTACGGCGACTGGCTGAACAACAACGTGGACTGGGCACTGTCCCGCAATCGCTATTGGGGAACACCGCTTCCGATCTGGCGCTGCGAAGAGGGACACCTCACCTGTGTCGGCGGTCGTCGCGAACTGGCCGAACTTGCAGGTGATCATGCGCTGACCGTTGATCCTCACCGTCCTTATGTCGATGACGTGACATTCCCTTGTGCTGAATGTGGCGGCGAATCACGCCGAGTACCAGAAGTCATTGACTGCTGGTTTGATTCAGGCGCGATGCCATTCGCACAGCTGGGCTACCCGGAAGCAAATGTTGAATTATTTGAGGCTGGCTACCCTGCCGATTTCATCTGTGAAGCAATCGATCAAACCCGTGGCTGGTTCTACACACTGATGGCCATTGGCACGCTCGTGTTCGATCAGTCCTCATACAAGAACGTGCTGTGCCTAGGTCACATCCTTGATGAAGACGGCCGCAAGATGAGCAAGCATTTGGGTAACGTCTTGGAACCAATCCCACTCATGGACGAGCACGGAGCAGACGCACTGCGTTGGTTCATGTTGGCCAGCGGAACGCCTTGGCAGGCACGTCGCGTTGGCCACGGCACGATCGCTGAAGTAGTCCGTAAGACTTTGTTGACCTACTGGAACACAGTGGCCTTCCAGAGCCTGTACGCACGCGCAGGTGAGTGGGATCCGGCAACGGCATCGTTGACTAACCTCACAGACCTTGACCGTTGGGCTGTCTCACAAGCCGCGAGATTGGCACGCGATGTTGATCATGCTCTCGAACAGTTCGACACCCAACGTGCTGGACGTTTCATTGCCGAATTCGTTGACGATTTGTCGAACTGGTACGTACGCCGTTCGCGCCGACGCTTCTGGGATGCCGATCATGCTGCATTGAGCACACTGCACCACTGCCTCAAGGTCGTTACCCAGGTCATGGCGCCTTTCACGCCATTCATCACCGAGCGCGTGTGGCAGGACTTGTTTGCTGGCAACGATGAGGCATCAGTGCACTTAAGCACATGGCCAGCATGGTCAGACGCCGACATTGATGACACCTTGCGTGATCAGGTTGACCTGACTCGACGCATCGTGGAATTAGGACGTGCCGCACGTGCCACCTCGGGCGTCAAGACCCGTCAACCACTTGGCCGTGCTCTGGTCGCTGCCGCAGGATGGGACAAGCTTCCCGATGGCTTGCAGGAACAGATTCGCGACGAAGTAAACGTGTTAGCCCTAGACAGCCTCGCTGGTACTGATGAATTAGTCGATGTTTCAGTGAAGGCAAACTTCAAAGCACTCGGCGCACGTTTCGGTAAGCGCACTCCGCTTGTTGCTAACGCAATCTCCGCATCAGATGCTCGCTCGCTCGTGGCCTCATTGCGAGATGGCGAAGCTCAAGTAGACGTCGAAGGTGCGATGGAAACAATCGGACCGGATGACATCATCATCACCGAGATGCCACGTGAAGGTTGGACTGTTGCCTCTGCCGATGGTGAATCCCTTGCCCTCGATCTCACGCTGACGCAAGAACTCACCGAACAAGGTATCGCGCGCGATGTAACTCGTTTAATTCAAGATGCTCGTAAATCGAGTGGCTTTGACATCAGCGATCGCATCAGCGTTACGTGGCACAGTGGTTCGGATCAAACAATCGCAGCTGTAGTCGCACATAGCGTGCATATCGCCGAAGAGGTTCTCGCTACATCATGGACGCAAGCACCAGTGACTGACTCGACAGTGGTCGACGAGGAACTTGATCTGGTGATTGCTATCAGCAAGAGCTAAATGGGAAATACAGAAAGGGCCGGCGAACATTCGCCGGCCCTTTCTGTATAAGGATCTACTGTTCCTGGTCGCTTGTGATTTCGCCACCAGCAAGGTTCTTAGTTTCGAGCTCGCGCAACTGACCTTCTAGGTAACTACGAAGACGACTGCGGTATTCGCGCTCGTAGGCACGAAGTTCTTCAATCTTGCGCTCAAGGCTTGAACGTTGCATTTCGAATTCGCGAGTGATGTTCGCGACATTGGTCTTCGCTTCGCTCAAAAGTGATTCAGATTCGAAACGCGACTTGTTGCGTAGGTCTTCTGCTTCGATCCGTGCAGTCGCAACGTGCTCGTCAGCGGTGCGCTGTGCAAGTTCGAGGATGCGCACGGAAGCGGTACTCACATCGCCTGGCTCTGGAGTAGCAGCAACTGCGACAGGAGCGTTCTTGGCATCTTCTAGCTGTGCAGCCAGTGAGGCCTTCTCATCATTTGCAGCATTGAGTTCGTCGCGAAGTTGTGCAATCTGGCTGTTGAGTTGATCAACGACACCCTGATCGGCACCTTCGGATGACACAGCAGCATTTGCCAATTCATTGGCACGTTCCTGCGCGCGGGAAACTTCGTCCTGCAAACGCGCAACAGTCGACTTGAGTTCAGCATTTTCTGATTCAAACTGCTCAAGGGATTCTCGGATTGACGCTGGAATTTCACCCTTAGTTGTCGCCGCAAGATCTGCATGGCTCTTGCTGAGCTCGGTGAGAGTGTCTTCAATCTCATCAAGGAACGAGTCAACCTCGTCTAGGTCATAGCCTTCTTTAAAACGCACAGCGGTAAACCGCTTGTTGCGGATATCTTCGGGCGTTAGTCCCATGATTATCCCCTTCGTAGTAACACGATTGTTTATTCCCCGTCCCCCTACATTAGGGAGTTTTCACGATTTTGTGAACTCAAGGGGAAAAAGTGACTGCAGTGACCTAGAGGCCAGACAAGATCATGCGGGCGACATAGATGCCGAGAAACAGCACTAAATACGACAAATCTAGGTACATCGTTCCGAGGCGAAGCGGTGGCAACACTCGACGCAGGACCCGAAGGGGTGGATCTGTGACTGAATAGAGGAATTCAGCCAATAGCAGCACGATTCCACTTGGTCGCCAGTCGCGGGCAAACATACGGATGTACTCGAACACCAAGCGTCCGATAAGAACCAGCGAATAGAGATTAAGCGCAGCATCAAGAATGCTTGCGACACTAGACATGGAAATTAGCTCTGGTTAAAGAACGGGTCTTCGCGCAGTTGTGCGCGTGCAGCAGCACCAATGTCAACGTTGGCAGGTGACAACAGGAATACGCCACGTGTCACGCGCTCAAGGCTGCCATGCAAACCAAGTGCAAGACCGGCTGAGAAGTCAACGATTCGACGGGCATCTGAATCATCCATTTCAGAAAGATTCATGATGACAGGGGTGCCAGCGCGAAAATCTTCACCAATGCGACGTGCGTCATTGAAAGTGCGTGGATGGATTGTGGTGATGCGGTAGACCTCGCCCATTGCTGGAGCTGGTGCAGCAGCGACTGGAGCAACATACGGACGTGGCGCGGCCGCAGCAGGCGCGGTGTAGGCAGGAGCGGCTGCAACAGGAGCCGGCTGAGTGTAAACAGCTTCGGTGTTGTACGTGTCGTACTCTTCGACTGCATAAGCCTCTTCGTCGACGAGACCGAGGTATGCAGCCATCTTGCGCACAGCGTTTGCCATCGTAAGCTCCTTGCGGGAAATCTATATAGGGAAGTTATTAAGTAAGACGTTACCCAACAACAGTGCGGGAACCGAGGATCGTTGAGCCTATTCGTAGGTGTGTCGCGCCGTATTTCAAGGCAGTTGGGTAGTCCTCGCTCATTCCCGCAGAGATCCAAGTGGCCGTCGCGAAGTGATTTTGCACTTCACGCGAGACTTCCTGGAGAAGTGCAAAAGCCGGGCCTGGGTCTTGATCTAAAGGCGCAACGCCCATGACCCCACGTAATTCCAGCCCGCTGCAGGCGCCTATCTGAGTCGCTAACGTCATGACATCAGCTGGCAAACAACCGCCACGGTGCTCGGGGGCATCTGGATCAAGATTGACTTGAATTAAACACTTCAGGGGCTGCTCCCGCTGAGAAGTTGCCTTGTCTAAAGCAGCGACGAGGTCAGGGCGATCAACACTGTGTACGACATCGGCCCATGCGGCAACACTCTTAGCTTTATTTGTTTGAAGTTGGCCGATTGCATGCCACGTGAACTGTGCCGAACATTCATCGTGCTTGACCTTGGCTTCTTGATCGCGATTCTCACCCACATCAGTGACACCTAAATCGCCAAGGATTTCCATGTCGCTTGTTGGTTTCGTCTTCGTCACAACAATCAGGGTTGGCAGATCTCGTCCAAGGTCTGCACAACGTTGCGCAATAGCCGCTTGAACATCATTCAAATTTGCACTGAGTTCTTCCCGACGATTCATCATGCACCTGCCTTTGCAACAATCAAACCACCGCGACCAGTCGGCTGCCCGTTCGCGCGACGGTAAGAAAAAAACCTGTCATCTTCGAAAGTGCAAGAATCAATGACTTCTGCTGAAATGCTTAGTTCATCGAACTGCGCCCACACACCAGCCTGTAGATCTAAGTGTCGTTCGTCGTAGATTGCTTCGGGGCAGGTTTCGATGAACATCTCAACACGCTCAATCGGAACTTGGTAACACTTCGGGCAAATTGATGGTCCGACGACAGCCTTTATATTGGCGAACTGCGCACCGAGCTTGACCATCGTTTCAACAGTAGCTCGAGCAACGTTGTCATGGACGCCTTTCCAGCCGGCATGCATAACTGCAATGACTCCCGAATCACTATCAACGAGAGCGGCAGTCAAACAGTCAGCAGATAAAGCAAGTAGCCCTAACCCAGATTGAGTGGTTACCAAACCATCGCCCGGTTCGCAGGCACTTCCATCTGAGACCACATGAACCACATTTGAATGAGATGCATTCATTACGGCAACAGCCGTGGCATTAACGTAACTGGCTGCGATGCCGAGATTGAGAGCAACATGCCCTGAATCGTCGCCAACGTAGGCCGCAAGATTCATCGATTCGAAAGCCCCCGCGCTCGTTCCGCCGAGTCGATCAATGACTGCAATCTGTACGTCACCGATTATTCGGTGACCGAATTGGCTCACCGCAAAAAGTCAGGGATGTCGATTTCGCCATCGCCAGCAGTTTGCGAGGTGGCATCGTCATCTGCGTCGTCTTGACCAAAGATGGTGCCAAGAATGTCTTCGCCCTCATCTTCATGTGCAGCAAAACTTGGCGCACCAGGAATGACAGCTGCTTCGCCGTCTTTGGCTAACGCTCCGGCTACTGCAGCAGCAATGGGAGTCTCTTCAATGGCGTGCTTCGAGTAAGCCGACGATCCACGATTAGACGGTGGCGCTCCACCATCAAAACCAGCAGCGATAACGGTGATCTTGACTTGATCACCTTGGGTGTCGTCGATAGTTGTACCGAAGATGATGTTGGCATCTGGGTGAACTGCGTTCTGAACCATTCGGGCGGCTTCGCTAACTTCGAACAAGCCAAGGTCACTCGCACCAGAAATCGACATCAGCACACCGCGAGCACCTTCAATGCTGGCTTCAAGCAGCGGGCTCGAGATCGCTTGACGTGCTGCTTCAATTGCGCGATCAGAACCGCGAGCCGAACCAATACCCATCAATGCTGAGCCTGCATCCTTCATGACGCTGCGCACATCGGCATAGTCAAGGTTGATCAGACCAGGTGTCGTAATCAAATCTGTGATGCCGCTAACGCCCTGGAAAAGTACCGAGTCAGCATGACGGAATGCATCCATAACGCTGATGCCATTGTCTTCAAGTTCAAGCAGGCGATCATTCGGAATGACGATCAACGTATCGACTTCACTACGCAATGCTTCGACACCGGTATCGGCCTGTGTCGAACGACGCTTGCCTTCGAAACTAAATGGACGCGTCACAACACCAATGGTCAATGCGCCGATTTCACGAGAAATTCTGGCAACAACTGGCGCGCCACCTGTTCCGGTTCCGCCACCTTCGCCAGCGGTGATGAACACCATGTCGGCACCCTTAAGAACTTCTTCAATTTCTTCACGGTGATCTTCAGCAGCGCCGCGACCAACTTCAGGATCAGCGCCGGCGCCGAGTCCACGTGTGAGGTTGCGACCAATGTCGAGCTTGACATCAGCATCACTCATCAAAAGGTTTTGGGCATCCGTATTGATTGCAACGAACTCAACACCTTTGAGGCCGACTTCAATCATTCGATTAATAGCGTTTACGCCACCGCCGCCAATACCGACAACTTTGATAACAGCAAGATAGTTCTGTGGGGCAGCCATCTGATAAACCTTTCGCGTGTGCACAACCTAAACCTCAACTTGAGGTTTATAGTTATGTCAACCTGTAACAACCTAAAGGTATTGCGCAGTAGTAAAAATGCGTGGATAACACGCCGAGGATTACGAGTGTTTACGAACAGTCGGCGCATCAGGTGCGCTGACATCAATCACTTTGTATTTGTTCGCAAGTAGAGCCTGGGCAACACGTACTTTCTGCTTTGCGTTCTCCCCCGAGCCAAACGTGATGTCCGCTCCATTGCTCAGATGTACGACGACAGAGTCTTGGCTGCGAACACCGATCCAATCGATCTTCCACGCCTTGGGTACCTCTTGAAGAATGGCCACAGCCGACGCCATCCCAGGCGTTGATGCGACACCATCGATAACTTTGTATCCCTTTGGACGATCCGAAAGCTTTGGCCCGGCAGCAAATCCGCGATTATCGACCAAGACATATCGGCCATGAGACATGGCAACCGCAATTGGTTTGCGCTCTTTGATTGTCACTAAGACCGTGTGTGGCCAGCCTCGTTCAACACTTGCCGTTTCAACTTCAGCAATCTGCTCAACGCTTGTCTGGATGTCCTTAAGTTTCACTCTGATAAGAGGTTGATTGATCGCGCTGTTTGCTACTGCAGCTACTTGATCAGCTGGTACTCGCTTTGCGCCCAGCACGGTAATTTGGGTCACCACAAACCAATGGCTGAAATACAGAACGGCCCAAGCCACGGCAACTGTGATCGCCAAGAGCCAAACAAACCACGGCAACATCGAACGACGTTGCACCTGCTTTGCTCCGGTGCGGACTGTTTGCGACACTATGACTCACTCGTCAGTAGGTCCAGGATCGTAGGACACATCATCCCGATATCTCCAGCACCTAGGGTCATGATGATGTCACCTGGCCGAGCTGCATGTGCCAAGTGCTCAGGCACTGCGGACCACGACGGCTCAAATACAACGTGATCAGCTGGCAACGGAACGTTTCCAGCCATCGTGGCGCCATTAGCACCTGGGATTGGTGTTTCACCTGGTGCAAAAACCTCTAGGACGACAACAAAATCGGCCAGCCCAAGCGCCTGGCCAAACTCTTTAGAAAACAATGCTGTGCGGTAAAAGTGATGTGCTTGAAAGGCCGCAATAACACGTCCTTCACCGGCAACACGTCGTGCTGCGTGCAAGACCGCTTCGATCTCCGTTGGATGATGCGCATAGTCATCAAACACACGTACACCGTTTACTTCACCACGAAATTCGAATCGACGATGTGTCCCGCTAAATGCTTCCAACCCAGCTACAAGCTGCTCATCAGAACATCCCAGCTCGCGACACACCAACGCAGCCGCTGTGGCATTCAGAGCGTTGTGTGCACCAGGGACCTTCAGAGCAATCGGTCCGATTGTTTTACCGTCAACGACAATATCGAAAACGGCACCAGCTGTTACGGAATCATGCAAGGTCACGATTGCATCATTGATCGCGCCTTG
Organism: Actinomycetota bacterium; assembly: GCA_947447095.1. Classification (GTDB taxonomy): domain Bacteria; phylum Actinomycetota; class Actinomycetes; order S36-B12; family UBA5976; genus UBA5976. The sequence goes on from CANFIL010000016.1 coordinate 7,841, forward strand.
ACCATACGTGACGACCCGAGCTCCAAGCGCGCGACTTCGTTCTACAACTACCCGAGCACCTGAATCATCGCCGCACACAACTGCAAAACCATCGCGCACAGATGCTTGTACAACGAATTCAACAAACGCATCTTCGATTGCTTGATAGTTCTCCCAGTAATTCAAATGATCCGGCTCAACATTGGTAACAATCGCGGCCTTTGTCGGTAGTACCAGGAACGTGCCATCACTCTCGTCGGCTTCCACAACAAACAGGTCGCTCGTACCCTGATGTGCATTACTTCCAGATTCGTTAATTTCCGAGCCAATAACGAATGAAGGATTCTTTCCGGCAGTCTGCAAAATAACAGTCACCATGGACGTGGTTGTTGTTTTCCCGTGCGTTCCTGCCACTGAAATGGTTGTGTAATCGGCTACAAGTTCTGCCAAAGCTGTTGCTCGATCAAGAACTGGAATTCCCAGTTCATGCGCACGTACAACTTCTGGATTTGTAGCGGGAATGGCTGTTGACACCACAACAACGCTTGGAACCCCATGGGCAACCATGCGTTCTCCACTATGGCCCACATAGGCGTCAGCACCAAGAGGCTGCAAAGCCTGAAGTCTGCGAGAATCCTTGGCATCGCTGCCAGACACTTTCACATCGCGAGTCAGAAGCACGCGGGCGATACCACTCATTCCAGCGCCGCCAATGCCAACGATATGGACATGTCCATTCAGTTGTGTCATCGCTTGCCTCCTGCAACTGATTCAACCAAATCAGCAAGTCGCTCTGCTGCATCGGGTTTGCCAATTGAACGAGCATTACGCGCCATCGTCGATAGACGCTCTTGGTCAGCTAATAATGGAACCAGAACTTCACGAACAAAAGTTTTAGAGAATTGGGCATCTTCAATGATGATTCCCCCGCCAGCAGCTAGCACTGGAGCCGCATTCAACGACTGTTCCCCATTGCCATGTGGCAGTGGAACGTAGCATGCTGGCAAACCAACCGCAGTCAGCTCGGCAACCGTCATCGCGCCACTTCGACAGATAACAAAGTCTGCTGCGGCGTATGCCAGATCCATATGTTCGATGTATGGCAATGGAACATAGTGATCCGATGCCAACGCAGGAGCATCGTTTTTGTTTCCATATGAATGAAGGATCACCACATCGCCAAGAATGTTGTCGCCTACTACCTCACCGATGACACGGTTGAGAGATTGTGCGCCAAGCGAACCACCAAAAACTAAAACCACCAATGTCGAATTTGGAATGCCGAAATGTGCACGTGCCTGCTCGCGCATTGCCGCACGATCTAACCGAGCTATTGATTGCCGTAAAGGATTTCCAGTCACAACAGCATGCGCAAGAGAACCTGGAACACATTCCGCGACTGCGTTTGCAAAGCGAGCACCAATTCGATTGGCGATGCCTGGACGCGCATTTGCTTCGTGTACGACATACGGGGTGTTGTTGCGGGCCGCAAAGTAGGCAGGAATAGATACGTATCCACCAAATCCAACGACGACATCAATATTGCTGCCGTCAATAATCGCGCGGGTTTCTTTAATTGCCTGGCGTAGCCGCAACGGGAGTTTCAGTAAATCTAAAGTAAGTTTGCGTGGCATCGGCACCGCCGGAATTAACGCAAGTTCGTAACCTCTAGCCGGAACCAAACTCACTTCTAAACCTCGCGATGTTCCCAGCGCAAGAATTTCGGTGGCTTCGTCACGGCGACGTAGCTCATCAGCAAGATTGAGTGCAGGCTCAATGTGCCCTGCAGTCCCCCCACCCGCTACTAAGACTCGCATTACGATCTCGCAGAGTCAGCGTGGTCTGGCTTTGCAAACGCCATCAACATTCCCAGCGCAATCATCGTTGGAACCAAAGACGAACCGCCATAGCTCACCAGCGGCAAAGGCACGCCTGTAATTGGCAACAGCCCCAAAACTGCGCCAACGTTCACCATCATCTGCGTAACAAGCCAAGCAACAACGCCTAATGACGCGAGCTGAACAAATGGGTCATTGGCCATCCGAGCTACACGAATTCCTGTAACCGCAATTGCAATAAAGAGGAATAGGACACTCAACGTGCCTAAAAGCCCTAACTCTTCACCGACGACTGCATATATAAAGTCGGTGTGCGCCTCAGGCAATGTGCCCCACTTCTCTTTCGAGCCACCAAGGCCGGCACCCCATAAGCCGCCAGATCCAAGAGCTCGCTGTCCATGCGTAACTTGGAAACCTGTTCCCTGTGGGTCTGCGCCTGGATGTAGCCATGATGTGAAGCGTTGCATTCGGTATGGGGCTGCGTATGTCAGCAGCGCAATGCCGCAGACACCTAGAGCAAAAACTGCACCAAACCACTTTGCGGGAGCACCCACAAAATACAAACCTGCCATCATGATTGGCGTGATAACCATGGCCGTTCCAAGGTCACCTTCAATCAGAATGAGCAACAAGATCACGGCATACAGCGGAACGAGCGGAATCATCAGGTGTCGGACTTCATCGAGCTTGTCATATTTTCTTGCAAGCAAATCCGCAGCGAAAACTACGACAGCCAGTTTTGCAAACTCAGATGGTTGGAAGCGGAACGGCCCGAATAATTCGATCCAGTTCTTTTGGCCATTAACAGAACTTCCGATGATCAAGACGAGCACCAAAGTTGAAAGTGCAAACAACATGATCGGGTACACCCAGCGACGCATCACCACGACGCGCATATTTGAGACGTGCCACATCAGCGCAAGGCCAAGTGCCCCGAACATGAGCTGACGCAATGCGAGTGAATACGAGCTACCTGTGAGTTCATATGAGAACACGCTGGAAGCAGAGGTAACCATGACTAAACCCAGCGAAAGTAGCAGCAAGGTAGAACCGAGCAAGATGACGTAATTTGCCATGGGATGGGCAAGTCGCTCTTGAATAGTCATTGACGCTTTGTTTGCTTTTGAAGTGTTCGCTGTCATCACTTGCCTAACTCTCTTACTGCTGTGGCAAATTCATCGCCACGATGTCCATAGTCGCGATACATGTCCCACGAGGCACAACCTGGCGCCAAGAGAACAGTGTCACCGGGATCTGCCATCTCGGCAGCTAGTGCAACGACAGATTTCATTGCAGTTGGTTCGGTGCTGGTGACGCGCTGCACCGGAACCTGTGGCGCGTGACGTGCAAGTGCTTCGCTGATCAAGTTTTGGTCAACCCCAAGGAGCACAACGCCCTTGAGACGACCTCCGACGCTCGTAACGAGTTCGTCAAAGTCTTGGCCTTTAGCCATTCCGCCTGCGATCCAAATAATGGACTCGTAAGCCTTAATGGATGTTTGTGCGGCGTGCGTGTTTGTTGCTTTGGAATCATCAATGTAAGTGACATCATTCACCTTAGCTACGGTCGCGATGCGATGAGCAGCTGGTTTCCATGCTTTCAAGCCTTCGCGAATGTGCCGAGCCTCAACTCCATGTGCCCGCGCCAGCGCACTCGCAGCCAAAGCATTTTCTATGTTGTGCCTCGCTGGGATCGCAAGATCAGTTATCTCAGCCAATTCCAACGCTGAATCTCGACGTTCATTCAGGAAAGCGCGATCAACAATAAATTCGTCAACAACTCCGAGCATCGAAACGTCCGGGATTCCGAGTGTCAAACCAATGGCACGACATCCTTCGACAACTTCCGCCTGTTCAACCATACGAATCGTTTCGGCATCCGCTTCATTGAAGATCGCAGCGACTTGAGTGTTTTCGTAAATCTTGGCTTTAGCGTCGCGATAGGCCTCGAATGAGCCAAAGAGATCTATGTGGTCCGGTGCAAGATTTAAACAAACCGCGGCTTGCGCCGACATGCTGTTAACGAATGGAAGCTGCGGCGCACCAACCTCAACTGCAATCGCATCCCAAGGCGTGGGATCCATGACTACTTCAACAAGTGAACGTCCGATGTTGCCTGCAGCAATTGCGCGTCGGCCACTGCTAACCAGAATCGACTCGAGCATGAGCGTTGTCGTCGTTTTTCCGTTAGTACCTGTAATGGTCAGCCAAGGCGCAAGAGCGTTGGGGTCGCGCAGTCTCCAGGCAAGCTCAAGTTCTCCCCAAATCGGCAGGTCAGCTTCACGAGCAGCCGAAACGATTGGCGCCAGCGGTGACACACCTGGTGACAACACCACCACTTCAATGCCTTCAGGCAATGTGGTGTCATCGCCGCACACAATAGTGGCGCCAAGAATATCCAGAATGGTCGCGCGTTCATTTCCTTCCATCGATTCAGCTTTATCGATGATCGTTACTTTGGCGCCCAGATGGATCAGAGCATCTGCCGCTGCAAATCCAGCAACACCGAGACCCACAACGAGTGCGTGTAATCCGCTCCATTCAGAGTCGCGGCGAAGAACCTCAATTGAACTACGATCCATAATTACTGGCGTACCCACTCGGCATAGAACAATGCCATTGCTCCGCCGACAAAAAGTCCCTGAATAATCCAAAAGCGAACCACAATCAAGACTTCCGGCCAACCAAGCATTTCGAAATGATGGTGTAACGGCGCCATTCGAAGGACTCGTCGCCCTGTCAACTTAAATGAGCCAACCTGGGCTATCACTGACAACGTGATGACGACGAATAGCCCACCAATGAAAATTAAAAGTAATTCAGTACGTGACATGAATGCGAGGGCTGCCATACCACCACCGAGCGCAAGCGATCCAGTGTCGCCCATAAAGATTCGAGCAGGGCTGCTGTTCCACCAAAGGAAGCCAAAACATGCGCCAGCACATGCAGCCGCAAACGTTGCAAGATCTAGCGGATCACGCACCGTGTAACACCGTGGGAACTGCCCGAATGCGCAGTTCTGTCCGTACTGCCACACCGCCATAACTGTGTAGACAACAAACGACATGACTGCCGCGCCTGTGGCTAGCCCATCAAGACCATCGGTGAGGTTCACGCCGTTTGTCACAGCAGTAGTAATAAACCACACCCACAAAAGCAAGAGCGCGCTAGGCAAAACAATGGATGTGTCGCGCACCCATGAAATGGCATTCGTGATTGGTGGTCGCCCTTGTTCATCCACGAAGTGCATACCTAGCCATCCAAAGCTCAAAGCTGCCACTGCTTGACCTAAGAGCTTGCTTCTAGCGCGAATACCCGTGCTTCGTTGCTTGAAGATCTTCAAATAGTCATCGGCCATACCAACTAAACCGAGCGCAATCATCAGATAGAGGGCAAGCAACCCCGAGGCTGATGGCGGAACCCACAAAATCAAATGTGCAAGGAAGTACCCAAGAATCACTGAACCGACAATCGCAAGTCCGCCCATTGATGGAGTGCCACGCTTGCTGCCATGCTCGGGATACAACAAGCCATCAGATGACTCACGAATCGCTTGCGCGTAACCACGACGTCGCAAAAACGCGATCAGCGCTGGAGTTAAAAATAAAGAGAACAGAGCGGCTAGACCACCGGCGAGTACAACAAGTTTCACTGCTGCGCTCCCCTTTCGATCTGGTCCATCACCTGCGCAGCCAAACGCTCCAAACCTTCAGATCGGGAAGCCTTGAACAGCAAGACGTCATCCGCTGCGACCTTTTGTCCAATGTAATCGCTGGCTTGGTTAATCTCTGGGAACCACACCGCTTGAACGCCTGCATTCAATGCGGCTTCCAAACCAGGTCGCGTTAATTCACCGATTAAGACCAAATGCTCGATTCCATTGGCGGCCGCAAGCTCTCCTAGTGAGGCATGTTCACGCTCGCTGGCGTCACCAAGTTCGTGCATGCCGGCGAGCACTGCCCAAGTGGAGTGTTGCCCAGCGTACGAACTCAAAGTAGTAAGTGCCGCACGCATAGATTCTGGATTCGCATTGTAGGCATCGTTAATGATGATAATGCCGCGTGAGAGTCGATGAAGTTCCATTCGCCACTTACTCTTCGAAGTGACTTGCAAGAGTGCACCAGCAATCGCCTCAAGCGACATACCTACCGCGACTCCGACTGCTGCTGATGCAGCTGCATTTGAAATGTTGTGTTCGCCAAGCAACGGAAAATCAATTGACACTGTTTCTGATAAATACGTGAGAGTAAAGGTTGAGGTTCCATCATTTCGCATGTGAATATCCGCGATGCGAATATCTGCAATTTCAGATTTTCCGAAAGTGAGAACTTTTCCTGCCGCAAGACCAGACATCGCTAAGACTCTGTGGTCATCCGCATTCAAAATCGCTACGCCATCAGTTCCGAGTGCTGACACAAGCTCTGATTTCGCTACTGCAATATTTTCAATCGAACCAACTTCACCTACATGTGCAAGTCCAACGTTTGTCACAACACCAATTGTTGGTTGAGCAATCTCGCATAAATAGGCAATGTGCCCGAACCCCCGCATGCCCATTTCGAGCACATAGTTCTTGGTATCTTGAGCAGCGTTTAACAATGTCAGAGGTAGGCCCAATTCGTTGTTAGGCGAACCTGCTGGACTCTGAGTTGGACCATTGTGTGCAAGAACTTGCCCAATGATGTCTTTCGTCGTGGTTTTACCCGAAGATCCGGTAACGCCAATGACGTTTACGTTCGACAGTTGGCCTCGTTCATGTTGAGCAAGTCTGCCAAGCGCGACAATGACTGCATCCAGCCCGGCGCTACGAGGAATCACAACACAAGGTTGTGAGACTTGGCGCGTACCAAGGACAGCTACGGCACCTGCCGCAATGGCATCCGGTGCAAAATCATGGGCATCAACGCGCTCACCAACAATCGCTCCAAACAGATCACCGGCCCTAACAGCATGTGAATCGGTTGTAACGCCGCTAACGATGATGTCACCATCGCCAAAAAGTTCGCCGCCAACAATGTCAGCAAGCTCACGCAAAGTCAGGTTATGCATGTGCGCTCTCCTGACGAATTACGTCTCGATCATCAAATGGATATGTGACTCCATTAATTTCTTGACCTGATTCATGCCCTTTGCCTAACACTGCAACGATGTCGCCATCTTGGGCGAGCACAATTGCTTGGCGAATGGCTAGCTGACGATCTGACACGTTGATCACTTCGGCCGAACCTTCACGTGCGCCGCGTTCAACTTCTGCACGTATCGCATTCGGTTCCTCGGTGCGAGGATTGTCATCCGTCACAATAACCACATCGGAATGCTGGCTCGCTATCTGTCCCATTGCGAAACGCTTCGATGGGTCACGATCTCCACCGCAGCCAATCACAGTGATGAGCTTTCGTGGATTGACTGCACGCAATTCGCTCAAAATCTTGTCAACCGCATCTGGAGTATGCGCATAATCAACCACTGCTGTGCCAAGGCCACTTGGAGTGACGATCTCGCAACGGCCGGCAACACCAGTGAATGTCTGGATCGACGATGCTGCCTTCGCTGAATCAAGGCCGATTGCTGAAACAACTGCCATTGCACACAGAGCATTTGAAACATTGAACTGACCAAACATTGGTATTCGAACCGACAGCTTGTTGCCAACTGGTGTTGTTACTTCAAATGTTGTTTCACCGGCCACATGTGAATGAACTGAACTAGCTGACCAGTCTGCATCCTGCCCAAAAGTTGAAAGTGGGATGCGTCCGATGCATTGTTCAATTAATGCCTTGCCATACATGTCGTCAGCGTTGATGACACCATGGTTAGTGCTTTCGAACAGCGATGCCTTAGCCGCGAAGTAATGATCCATGTCACCATGGAAATCCAAGTGATCTTGTGACAAGTTTGTAAATGCCGCCACATCAAAAGTGATTCCCGCAACTCGGGAAAGGGTCATTGCATGACTTGAAACTTCCATGACGACATGGGTCATGCCTCGCTCTACAAAGTACCCAAGTAGTGCAAACAGATCGGTCGATTCAGGCGTTGTCCGAACCCCCGGCAAGTGCTCTTCGCCGCACCACGCACCGAGTGTGCCAATCATGGCAACGTCTACGTTTTGTTCTTTCAAGATATGACGCACCATAGAGGCTGTCGTTGTCTTGCCGTTCGTTCCAGTAATTCCGAGCATCGTTAGGGAATTTTCAGGATGTCCGTAGACTTCCGCAGCCAGCATGGCCATGTCATGACGCACATCAGCAAGTTCAATTGTTGGCAAGCCGAATGCCTGAGCAACGCGCACGCCATGGGAGTCACTTGCAACAGCTACGGCGCC
>CANFIL010000017.1 GCA_947447095.1 Actinomycetota bacterium
AGAGCGTGGCAACGTCGTTCTCGAGCCGGCTGTTGGCCGTCTCACTGGATCTGATACAGGCGCAGGTCGTATGCAGGAACCCCAGGACATTGCACATGCAGCATTACATCTCATTTCGACCGAACAAGACCTCGCAGGAAAATCTTTCGTAATCACCGCAGGTGGTACTCGCGAATATCTTGACCCTGTTCGCTTCTTGGGGAATCGTTCAAGTGGCAAACAAGGGATCGCGCTTGCGCAATCAGCGCTGGCTCGTGGCGCTGACGTAACACTGATTGCCGCAAACATTGCGGAACCTCTACCTGCTGGTTGTGCAATTGTTCGAGTGGAAACATCCGATGAACTCAGTCGCGCTGTTTTACATACTTCAGCCGATGTCGTTGTGATGGCTGCAGCCGTAGCTGATTTCACTCCTGTACATGTTGCTACGACCAAAATGAAAAAGAGCGATGATGGCTCCAGCCCAACCATCGAACTCAAGCGCACGCCAGACATCTTGGCTGCCCTCGTAGAACGCAGAAACTCAGCTCACATCAAACAAGTGATTGTTGGGTTTGCTGCCGAAACCGGTGACGATAGCTCATCTGTCATTGAACATGGCCGTGCCAAACTTGCCCGAAAAGGTTGCGACGTCTTGGTGGTCAACGACGTGAGCGGCGAACTTGTGTTCGGTCAAAGTGACAATGAAGTCACGATCTTGCAGGCACTGTCCGGAACTGAAATTCACATCGCCCGCACATCCAAGCGCGGTGTTGCCGATGCAGTTGTGGATGTAGTCGCAAATCTCTTGCAATAACCAAGCCGACTGCCGCGTTTGCGTCGAGTAATCGCTAAGATTGTGCAGTCTGCCCACCTCACGAAAAGGCGAGTGAATGTCCGGTCGTTTGTTTACATCTGAATCCGTAACTGAGGGTCATCCTGACAAGATGGCCGACCAGATCTCGGACGCCATTCTTGATGACCTGCTGGCTCAAGATCCAAAGAGTCGTGTTGCTGTCGAAACCATGCTGACCACTGGCCAGATTCACGTGGCTGGTGAAGTGACCACATCGGGTTATGCGGATGTCATGAGCATTGTTCGCAACGTTGTCTGTGAAATTGGCTACGACACATCCGAAAAGGGTTTTGACGGAAATTCATGCGGCATCTCGGTGTCCATTGGTGCACAGTCACCTGACATTGCTCAGGGTGTTGATGATGCTTTTGAAGAGCGCGTCGCAGGTTCAGGCGATCCACTTGATCGCCAAGGTGCAGGCGACCAAGGTTTGATGTTCGGTTACGCCAGCGATGACACACCGGAACTCATGCCACTGCCAATCACCATTGCGCACCGACTTGCTGAACAGCTCACTGCAGTTCGTAAGTCCGGCCAAATGGCGTACCTTCGTCCAGACGGCAAGACCCAGGTCACCATCGAATACGACGGCGACCGACCAGTACGTCTTGACACCGTAGTTGTGTCCTCACAGCATGCAGATCACGTTGATTTGGATAAGCAACTTGCTCCAGAGGTGAAGGCAAATGTTGTGGAACCAATTCTTGCCAAGTTTGATCTTGACGCTAGTGACTACAAGTTGCTCGTTAACCCAACCGGCAAGTTCGTGATCGGCGGTCCAATGGGAGACGCTGGTCTTACGGGTCGCAAGATCATCGTTGACACTTACGGCGGCATGGCTCGTCACGGTGGCGGCGCGTTCTCAGGTAAGGATCCATCAAAGGTGGACCGCTCGGCTGCATACGCAATGCGTTGGGTAGCGAAGAATGTTGTTGCTGCAGGACTTGCAAAGCGATGTGAAGTACAGGTTGCCTATGCAATTGGTAAGGCACATCCAGTCGGCGTATTCGTTGAAACGTTCGGAACCGGAACAGCGCCCGAAGAAGCGATTCGCCAGGCTATCCTCAAGGTCTTTGATCTACGCCCAGCCGCAATCATTAATGATCTTGAATTGCTCAACACGGCAGTAACTAAGTACCGTCCAACTGCCGCATATGGTCACTTTGGTCGCCCAGGCTTCACCTGGGAACGCACTGATCGTGCTGCAGAGTTGGCAGCATCCATCTAGTTAGTGAACTCGGACTTGTGGCGCTTACCTTCGGGTTGGCGCCACAGTCATTTATGGACAACATTCCGCAAGGTCACTCGGCAGTGAGAGACTAAGGGCATTATGAGCGACGAACAACTCTCACTCGTGCCTGGCCGCAAAAAGCGTGCCAAGGCAGAGGTGCCAATGGCACAGGTTGATCCGGTGGCTCATGTCGTTATTGATTCGCCTCTGCCACATTTGGATCGGGTTTTCGATTATGCAATTCCCGAGAAGCTTTCCGGCGAAGTTCTTCCTGGAGTGCGGGTTCGCGTTCGATTCGCTGGCAAGTTGGTTGATGCCTTCGTCGTGGCGCGCTCAAGCCACACTGATCACCAGGGCGCATTGTTGGCGATCTCCTCGGTTGTCTCCGCTGAACAAGTCTTGACCCCAGAAATTCTTGAACTGTGTCGATCAGTATCGAACCGTTGGGCGGGGGTTCTTTTTGATGTCATTCGCAGCGCAGTTCCGAATCGACATGCTCGTGCTGAATCCGTAGAAGCGATCCCTGTCGAAGGCGAGATCCCGGATGTGAGTACCAATTTGTGGTCTCCATACGTAGGCGCCGCCGCTTTCATTAAGCGCAGTATTGATGGTGAATCACCGCGTGCAATTGTGACAACGGGCACCGATGATGCTGCGCGAATGATCGCTGAATACGTATTAACGCTTGCACATAAATCGCGATCGAGCGTTGTCGTAGTTCCTGATCGTCACGCAGTCGAACTCATCGAAGACGCGCTACGAGAACTTGGTGCGCCAACATGGGTCATGACATCAGTCATGGCCGATGACGGTCCCGAGAAGCGCTATCGCCAGTGGTTACGTGCGTTGCGTGGACATGCACGCATTGTCATTGGAACTCGATCGGCAGTATTTGCGCCGGTTTCTCACTTAGCAGCAATCGTCGTGTGGGACGACTGGAATGCGTCCTTGTATGACCCACAAGCTCCGTACTGGAATGCTCGGGACGTAGCCGTATTGCGAAGTCAACAACAGGGGGCCGCACTGTTGGTGATCGGCAGCTCAGTGTCTACTGATGCGGTTGCGTTGATGCCATGGCTGGCACACGTTGCCCGTTCAAAAGAAAACTCTCGTGGCAATTGGCCACGGGTGCGCAGTGCCTATGACGACACATACAAAGACACGATCGGTAAGCCAGTTCGGATTCCACCACTTGCATTTCAAGTAACCCAACAGGCATTAGAGCGCGGAGCTGTTCTGTTCTTAACTTCGCGCGCTGGATATATGCCCAGACTTGCATGCAATACCTGTCGAACATTGGCAGCGTGTAGTGCTTGCTCTGGTCCGTTGATGACTACACGATTGTCGAGTACACCAACGTGTTTTTATTGCGGAAACCAAGATGATTCGTGGACCTGTGCTCGATGCCACGGTACCTCGCTGCGCGCAAATCAAATTGGAAGTGAGCGGACCGCCGAAGAGCTAGGCCGAGCTTTTCCTGGAATTCCTGTTCGCAGTTCATCTGGTGATCGAATTTTGCGAACCATACCTGCGCAGCCTTCCATCGTTGTTGCTACTCCAGGTGCAGTGCCCGAGGTGGACGGTGGTTTTGCCGCCGCCATCATCCTTGATGGAAATGGGATGTTAGCTCGCCCAGACTTGCGAGCAAGCGAAGACGCCTTTACCAAATGGATGGAGACTGCGGCACATGTGCGCGCTGACGGCGAGGTAGTGATCGTTGCCGATTCTGATTTGCCTGCGGTCCAAGGTGTTATTCGAAATGACCCAATTGGATTTGCTGGACGTGAGAACGCATCCCGTGCCGAAGTCATGCTTCCGCCCGAGGTTCGATTAGTTGCCCTGTCTGGAAGCCAAGCCGACATCGATGAACTTCTTGAACTTGTGCAACAAGACGTATCGATTTCTCCCGCTCACATTCGAGGTCCTGTTCCGATGGCGCAAGGTCAAATCCGTTATCTCATCACGGCAAGCAAGACTAATGCGATTCCACTAATAGCGGCCTTTAAGGCGGCCACTGCAGTGCGCAGCGCCAAGCACAAAGGTTCACCAGTCAACGTCAAAGTTGATCCACGCGACATCTAGTTCCTGTGTATTCGCGGTAAAGTGGAAGCACACGTATTGCGAAGCACTTTGGAGGACCAATGTCTGTTCAAGACATTCGATTGATGGGCGATCCTGTCCTCACGACGCCAGCATTGGAAGTCGTTCACTTTGATAAAGAGCTTCGCCAACTCGTCGCGGATCTGACAGAAACCATGCTTGATGCTGGTGGAGCCGGCCTCGCTGCCCCACAAATTGGTGTGAGCCTTCGAGTGTTCACGTATGACGTCGATGGGGTAGTCGGACACCTCATCAACCCAGATCTAGATCTTTCGGAAGAACTTCAATTTGGTCTCGAAGGATGTTTGTCGATCCCTGACTTGGCGTTTGATTGCGTTCGTGCAATGCATGTTGTGGCAAAGGGGTTCAACATGTTTGGCGAGCCGGTAGCTATTGAAGGTTCGGAATTGCTAGCTCGGGCACTCCAGCACGAAACCGATCATCTTGACGGAGTCCTTTTTGTGGACCGACTTAATCCAGATACCCGCAAAGATGCCATGAAAGCGATTCGCGAATCAGATTGGTTCACTCCTGACCTGCAAATCAAGGAGAGCCCGCACTCGATCATTAAAGGTTTCATGTAGTGCGCATCGCATTCGTCGGAACGCCGGATTCAGCGATCGCACCTTTGGCAACTTTGCTCGCATCACATCACATGGTTGAGTTCGTCGTCACTCGACCTGACGCACCAACTGGTCGCGGCAGAGTGATGACTCCATCGCCAGTTGCTGAGTTTGCTGCAGAACATGACATTCGCGTCATTAAAACTTCTCAGCTTTCGGATCATGCAGACGAGTTTGCTGGAATCGATGCTGTCGTCGTCGTTGCCTTTGGCGCAATGGTGCCATCGGAACTGCTTGATGTCCCAACTCATGGCTGGATAAATCTGCACTTTTCATTACTGCCGATGTGGCGAGGCGCTGCGCCAGTTCAATACGCAATTCTTTCTGGTGATGACCACACTGGTGTCACTGCGTTTCGCATTGATGAAGGTCTCGATACCGGACCCGTTCTCGGGCAAGTCTCCACAGATTTAGGTTCGAAAGAAACCTCTGGTGAATTACTTGAACGTCTCACTGAATACGGCACGACATTGATGCTTCAAGTTCTTGACGGTGTTGAATCTGGCCAAGTTTTCGCAGCTCCGCAGAGTACACACAATGTGTCCCAAGCTCCGAAGGTGACAAAAGACGATGCCCGAATTGTGTGGGAACACCCTGCGCTAGCGATTTCTCGTCGGATCCGGGCTGTCACTCCTGCGCCTGGAGCATGGACGATGTGTGGCGAAGAACGAATCAAGATTGCACCTGTAGTACTTCGTGCGGATGTATCTGACCTCACGCCAGGGCAAGTTCTGGTGCGTGACGGAAAGGTTCTTGTTGGAACGGGCACTCATGCCGTCGAACTTGTTCAGATTCAGCGACCTGGAAAAACGATGAACGAACCACTTTCTTGGGCCTCATCAGTTTCAGCTGAATTGATGTTTTCATGAACCCACGCCTTATCGCCTTCGATATTTTGCAGGCAGTTCATGTCAATGATGCCTATGCAAACTTGGCACTTCCTTCTGCTCTTGATGCAGCAAAACTTAGCGACCGTGATGCTGGTCTTGCTACCGAACTGACATACGGAAGTTTGCGTCGTCAGGGAAGCCTAGATGCCGTCATCGACACATGCATTGACCGCGAACTTGACTCTAAAGTGCGCGATGTCTGTCGTCTTGGCGCTTACCAATTGCTCTTCATGCGAGTTCCTTCGCACGCAGCCGTTTCGGAATCAGTTGACTTGGCACGCCACGTTGCAGGTGTTGGCGCCTCGAAGTTCGTTAACGCTGTCCTACGACGAGTAAGTGAACATACCTGGGAAGAGTGGCTCGAGTTAGTCACGGCCGATGTCGATAATGCCCGACGACTAGCGATCACATATTCGTATCCCGAGTGGGTCGTGCGTGCTCTTGCCGATGCATATGGAGTTGACGCCGAAGGTGTCACCGAAATTCTTGACGCAGGTAATGTGCCAGCCGAAGTAACTCTGGTTGCGCGGCCTGGCCAATGTTCACGTGAAGAATTGCTTGAGCAATCTCACGGTGAACTAGGTCATATGTCGCCGTGGTCAGTCGTCATGTCGCGAAGTTCAGATGGACCACGACGACCAGGCGATATTGAATTAATTCGAAGTGGTCGTGCTGGAGTGCAAGACGAAGGAAGTCAGATTGTTGCACAGGCACTTGCAACTGTGAAGGTTGAAGGTCCTGATCAACATTGGTTAGACATGTGTGCCGGACCTGGTGGAAAGGCGGCATTGCTCGCGGGGCTAGCGGATGAACGCGGCGCTGATCTCGTTGCGCTTGAGCCGATTGCTTCGCGCGCGAGACTTGTGGAACATTCATTGGCGAATGCTCCAGGTGATCCAGAAGTCATCGTGACGGATGCGCGAGATTTCACATCAGAGCACGCATTCGATCGCATTTTGATTGACGCACCGTGTACTGGTCTTGGTGCGTTGCGCCGCCGCCCGGAAGCACGCTGGCGCAAGCAGCCTTCAGATGTTCCAACTCTGGCAAAGCTGCAACGTGAATTGCTGGCACATGCTTCAACTCTTATCCGTGAAGGTGGCGTGATTGGTTATGCAACATGTTCACCTCATCGTGCTGAAACAGACGCAATCGTTGAAGGCTTCCTGCGTAAGAACAGCGACTTCGAGTTGATTGACATTAATTCTGTGCTTCCTGATGTCGCAACGCCAGGTTCGTCCTACTTGCGACTACGCCCAGACGTGCAGGGAACTGACGGAATGTTCTTGGCGTTACTTCGCCGAGTCCGATAAGCGACTCGGGGCTAGGCTAAAGCCATGGGTCTACGAATTTCGCCGAGTATCTTGTCCTCTAATTTCGGGCATCTCGTTGCAGAGTGTGAGCGAGTTGCAGGTGCTGCTGACTGGCTACACGTTGACGTCATGGACAACCATTTTGTCCCGAATCTAACGATCGGCCCTGTCGTCGTTGAAGCTCTTGTCAAGCAAGTTTCGACGCCGATCGATTGCCATCTCATGATCAGTGATGCCGACAAGTGGGCCCCAGGGTATGCCGAAATCGGCGCCAAGAGCGTGACGTTCCACGTCGAAGCTGCGGCCAATCCCCGCCAAGTTGCCCGTGACATCCGCTCAAAGGGTGCGCGCGCCGGTATGGCAATTAAGCCCGGCACTCGCCTTGAAGATTATGAAGACCTTTTCCCTGAACTCGACATGATTTTGATCATGACGGTTGAGCCTGGTTTTGGTGGCCAGTCATTCATGGCAGATCAAATGCCAAAGGTGCGACGTTCGCGCGAAATTATCCGTGAGCTCAACCTCGATACCTGGATTCAGGTCGACGGTGGTGTGGCAGGTTCGACAATTGCGGAATGTGCCCAAGCAGGCGCGGACACATTCGTCGCTGGATCTGCGGTCTACAACACTCCAGACCCAGTGCAAGCGATCGCAGATCTTCGTGCGACCGCACAAGCAGCTACAGATACATCTTGGTGGTGCACGCACTAATGCCACACGAACTCCGCATGAAACGTGCCATCGAATTGGCGCAGTCTGTGGATTTGTCGCGTGACGTCAATCCTCACGTTGGCGCAGTGGTGGTCTCGGCATCCGGTGAGATCCTCGGTGAAGGATTCCATCGTGGTTCAGGAACGTTGCATGCGGAAGTCGACGCACTTCACAACGCAGGCGATCAAGCTCAAGGCGCTACCGTCTACGTCACTCTAGAGCCGTGCAATGGAACAGGTCGCCAAGGTCCATGTGTACAAGCCCTCATTAAGGCAGGCGTTGCCACAGTTGTCTTCAGTCAACAAGATCCCAATGATGCGATGGCCGGTGGGGCACAAGCATTGCGTGATGCCGGTATTGACGTTGTTGGCGGTGTTCTGGCTGACGAATGCCGCGCGTTAAATGCAACATGGACTTTTGCGCATACAAATGGTCGACCATGGGTGAAGTGGAAGACTGCAACAACATTGGATGGATTCATAGCTGCAGTAGATGGCACGAGCAAATGGATTACAGGAGAGCCTGCCCGCGCTGAAGTGCAAAATATTCGTCGCTCGGTTGGCGCAATCGTCACGGGTACCGGCACAGTGTTGGCTGACAATCCTCTGATGACCGTGCGCGACCTACCTGACGATCAGCAGCCACTTCGCGTAATCGTCGGTGCTCGCGAAATACCCACGAACTTCCACATCATGGCTGGCACTCATCCCGCAATCATCGTTAATGACGAGCTCTCTGTAGTGCTGAGAAACTTGTGGCTAGAGCGCAAAATTCACAGTCTGCTCATCGAAGCGGGATCGTCGCTGGCAACGAGTGCATGGAGCGCAGGACTAGTGGACGAGGTTTTCTGGTTCCAAGCACCTGTGATTATGGGCACAGGAATCCCAGCCCTTGCAAATATTGGGGTTTCCGCCATGGCTGAAGCTCGCCGATTTACCGAACTTGACGTTAATCGTGTTGGATTAGACCTACTCATTCATTTCACCACCCGATAGGACGGCCAGTGTTCACCGGAATCGTAGAAGAACTCGGACATGTCGTTCGTGTTGATGCGCTCGGCGACTCTGTCCGCATGACCATCTCTGGTCCGATTGTGGTGAGTGATGCAAGCATTGGTGACTCAATCGCTGTCAATGGTGTGTGTCTGACTGTCACCACAAAAACTGATACTGAGTTCACTGCCGACGTTATGCAAGAGTCACTCAAGCGAACAACACTTGGACACCTCGCCGAAAACTCGCCGGTCAACCTCGAACGCCCAGTCACTTTGGCAACTCGTCTCGGCGGCCACATGGTGCAAGGCCATGTTGACGGAGTTGGAACTGTAACCGGACGTCAACTATCTGACAACTGGGAAGTTGTCACCATCAAACCGCCAGTAGACCTACTGAAGTACATCGTAGAAAAAGGCAGCATCACCGTAGATGGCACATCACTGACCGTTGCCAGCGTGAACGATGCAGAATTCACCGTCTCACTGATCCCAGAAACATTGGCTAAGACGACTCTCGGTATCCGCAAAGCTGGAGATGAAGTTAATCTCGAAGTAGACGTAATGGCCAAGTACGTAGAAAAGTTGATGGGAGCACGCGCATGACACTGCTCGATCCTGTCGAAGACGCCATTGAAGCAATCAAAGCCGGCAAAGTTGTCGTGGTCGTAGACGATGAAGATCGTGAAAACGAAGGCGATCTAGTCTTCGCTGCCGCCAAAGCCACAACTGAACTTGCCGGTTTCATGATCCGCTACACCTCAGGTGTTATCTGCGTAGCCATGGAAGGTCCCGAACTCGACCGTCTCGGCCTGCCACCAATGACCTACGTGAACGAAGACCGCAAGGGAACTGCATACGCAGTCAGCGTTGATGCTCGAGATGGTGTTGATACCGGAATCAGCGCCGCTGATCGGGCGCGCACCATCAAAGTTCTGTGCGACTCAGCATCTGAACCATACGACCTGACACGTCCAGGCCACGTCTTTCCACTTCGCGCAATGCCAGGCGGTGTACTTCGTCGACCCGGCCACACCGAAGCATCCGTCGATCTCGCGCGTCTTGCTGGCCTAGCACCAGCAGGTGCCATTGCCGAAGTCGTACACGACGATGGCTCAATGATGCGTGCACCAGCTCTGCGCGAATTTGCCAACGAACACGGCTTGGTCATGATTTCAATCGCAGACCTCATCGCATACCGACGCCGCAACGAATCACTCGTAGAGCGCATTGCAACAGCCGACATGCCAACCGAAGCTGGCGAATTCAACATTGTTGGATTCCGTGGCGTCCTCGACGGTATCGATCACGTGGCATTAGTTATGGGCGACATCGGCGATGGTCAAGATGTGCTGGTACGTGTTCACTCGGAATGCTTAACTGGCGATGCGCTTGGCTCGCTGCGTTGCGACTGTGGACCTCAGCTTCGCGCTTCAATGCGCAAGGTTTCTGAAGAGGGACGCGGCATCGTTCTGTACATGCGTGGACATGAAGGCCGCGGCATCGGCTTGCTGCACAAACTGCGCGCATACGAACTTCAGGATCAAGGTGCTGACACCGTTGAAGCCAACGTCGCACTTGGGTTCGCTCCAGACTCACGTGACTACGGAACTGGCGCACAAATTTTGGTCAACCTTGGTGTGAAGTCAATGCGACTTCTGACTAACAACCCGACAAAGCGCGCTGGCCTTGACGGTTACGGTCTCACGATCACTGATCGAGTCCCGATCGAAATTGAACCAAATGATCACAACTTGGCGTACATGCAAACTAAGCGCGACTCGATGGGTCACGAACTGACTTTCGGAGGCAAGTAATGAGCGGGCACGGAAGTCCAGGTTCGGACGTCACCGGTTTCACTGGCACGCGTGCAGTAATCGTTGCTTCGTCGTGGCACACAACCGTCATGGATGGACTGATTGCTGGCGCCACGCGCGTCATCGAAGCCGCAGGTCTTACGGCTGAGCTTCATCGCGTTCCAGGAACATTCGAACTTTCCATCGCCGCTCGTGAAGCAGCACTCTCCGGTGCAGATGTCGTCGTGGCCCTCGGTGTTGTCATTCGTGGCGGAACACCACACTTTGATTTCGTGTGCAATGCAGCTACCGATGGTCTAAACCGTGTTGCGCTCGATACTGGCGTGCCAGTTGGCTTCGGCGTACTCACATGCGACGACGAACAGCAGGCACTCGATCGTGCTGGACTTCCAAACAGTGTTGAAGACAAAGGCGCCGAAGCAGCAGCGGCTGCAATGAATACTTGGGTCGTCCTTCGAAACATTCGTAATTCTTAATTCGTAATAAGTTCCAATTGCTGAAGGTCTCACGAGGATCTGTCTTTTCATTGGCTGCTTTACGATCGGACTTCGCGGATGCAAATACCGCCGAACCCGCTCGATGAGCAAATAAATTTTCGCTCATCTCGCTTTTTAGATGTTCGGCTAACATTTCATCCGCATCGCCCGAATCGCACTGTGCGATTTGAAGAGCCGACGATGAAGAGTTAGCAGAACCTCTAAAAAGGCCCGTGTGCCACAATCTGTGGGCACTCGGGCCGTGTTCTGCGGCTCTTGCATCGTCTGGCGCATCAGCCAACGTTCCCTAGGAAATGATCAAACTCATTCACAAGTAGGGTTGATGCATGAAAACTTTCGATGAGCTGTTTGCTGAACTTTCAAGCAAGGTAGCCGCGGGTGCTGCCGATTCGGGCACTGTGCAGGCTATCAATGCTGGCGTTCATCATGTTGGCAAGAAGGTGGTTGAGGAAGCAGCCGAGGCGTGGATGGCTGCCGAGCACGAAACCAAAGAGCGGGCCGCCGAAGAGATTTCTCAGTTGCTGTATTGGACCCAGGCCTTGATGCTTGCAGCCGATGTGTCCCTTGATGATGTTTATGGAGCGCTGTAATTATGTTGCGTGTAGCTATTCCGAATAAGGGACAACTTTCTGATCCAGCTCGTGACATGTTGCGTGAAGCTGGTTATGCCGCTGCTGCAAATGCGCGTGAACTGGTTGTGCAAGACCCTGAGAATGATGTTGAGTTTTTCTTCTTACGACCTCGCGACATTGCAATCTATGTTGGTCGCGGCACGATTGACATCGGCATCACAGGTACAGACTTACTCGCAGACTCTGGTGCTCAAGCCGACACCATTATGAATCTTGGTTTTGCTCCATCAACATTTCGATTAGCGGCACCAGTTGGTTTAGCTAAGGATGTTTCGTTTGCCCAAGGCAAGCGCATTGCAACGTCATATGCTGGCATCTTGCGAACCTGGCTAGATGACAACACGATCGAAGCCGAGATCGTCAAACTTGATGGGGCAGTAGAAAATGCTGTTGCGCTAGGCGTTGCTGATCTCGTTGCTGACGTCGTCGCGACCGGCACAACACTTCGCCAGGCAGGTCTGGAAATCGTTGGCGAACCCATCTTTAAGAGTGAAGCGTTGCTCGTCGCTCGTCCTGATGCTGTGAACGATCCTCGAGTTTCGGTGTTCACTCGACGTTTACAAGGTGTCATTACTGCACGTGCATATGTGCTGGTTGATTATGACGTACCAAATGAATTGATTGAGAAAGCCTGCGCGATCACTCCAGGTATTGAGTCTCCAACCGTTTCATCGCTTCAGAACAGCGCATGGTCGGCAGTGCGAGCAATGGTGCCTCGTAAGAACGTACACACCATCATGGATGAGCTTTACGATCTCGGCGCTCGAGGTGTGCTCGTGACTGACATTCATGCGTGCCGTCTCTAATGAGTGACTTCGATGGGGCAATCGTTCCCGACACAGATTTTGCAGATGATGACGGTGAAGCTAACGCTGAATTACGTGATGCGCTTGCCGCCTTCGAAGTCAGCGCTTCGGCCGCTGACGCCCAGTTGGTATTGAATCTGCTGAAGAGTGAGCGCTTGCTTGTTCCTGTAGTTGCCAATGTTGATTCCATGGAAGATGGCGTCGATAAAGACAGTCACATGACCTCGGTTGAATACATCAATCAAGATGGTCGACGTGCGTTACTTGCATTCACTGGCATTGATTCACTCAATGACTGGGATCCTGAGGCTCGACCAATTCCACGTGCGGCACATGTTGTTGCGCAAAGTGTGCTTGAGCAAGATCTTGATGCACTGATTCTCGATCTCCATGGTCCGTATACCTGCGTGATCGAAGGCCCGATGCTCGTGCGCCTAGCAATCTCGGCAAACCACCGTGAATACCTTGATGCTGCGCTGGAATCAGCGTGCGATGCAATCGAGGAGCTTGACGGAGTCTTGGCTGCCGATTGGGAGACCAGCGCTGAAGAAATCGTGATTCTGCTCGAGGTCGAAGAAGCCGGCCCAACACTGGGCCACGACATCGCTCACATCTTGCAAGATCCCAATGTCGCGGTCGTCCTCGACCGCCCGCTTCAGGTTGAAATCAAGCAGGTTTAGTCCGCTCATCAGGGTTGGCCGGCTTGGGATGCAAATACCGCCGAACACGGCGATTAAGGCCAATAATCTTGCCTTAATCGCCTTTTTAGAGGTGCGGCTAACATTTCATCCAACTGCCGGCCCGCAATGCCTGATTCGTGATTTTCTCGATGGCGTAGTTATGGGCTAAAGTAGGGGAACGGTCCTT
Organism: Actinomycetota bacterium; assembly: GCA_947447095.1. Lineage (GTDB taxonomy): Bacteria > Actinomycetota > Actinomycetes > S36-B12 > UBA5976 > UBA5976. The sequence continues at coordinate 13,314 of CANFIL010000017.1, forward strand.
TTCAGGGCCGGACAAGTGGACAGCGTCCCACCCGCATCGCCTGCATTAGGGCGTCGGGTCGAGAAAGCCAGAGTCATTCTGGTGTGTGCATTTATGCACGCTTTCTTGGGTTGCTGCCTGCAAAGTACGAACACAGGAGGACCCATCAGTATCGAGCCCCGCATCAATGAGCGGATCCGTGTACCCGAAGTTCGCCTTGTCGGACCTGCCGGTGAGCAGGTAGGCATCGTGAAAATCGAGGATGCATTGCGCATGGCCCTAGAGGCCGACCTGGATCTCGTTGAGGTTGCACCTGAGGCAAAGCCACCAGTGTGCAAGCTCATGGACTACGGCAAGTTCAAGTACGAAGCCGCAGTCAAGGCTCGCGAAGCACGCAAGAACCAAGTCAACACAGTTATCAAAGAAATGAAACTGCGTCCCAAGATCGAACAGCACGACTATGAGACCAAAAAGGGTCACATTGAGCGCTTCCTCGGTGCGGGCGACAAGGTCAAGATCACGATCATGTTCCGTGGCCGTGAACAATCTCGACCAGAACTTGGTTACCGACTACTCCAGCGTCTAGCGCAAGACATCGGCGAATCAGCCGTTATCGAATCCGCGCCAGTGCAGGACGGTCGCAACATGACCATGGTGTTGGCACCAGTTCGCGGCAAGTCAGCCGTGAAGAAGGCCGCCAAGCCAACCGAAGCCGAAGTTGCAACTGAAGCGCCAGCTGAAGAAGTAGCCGAATAACAAAAGAATTTCTTGCCCGGCTGGGTGAGAAGTAAGTAGGAGAAAACGATGCCAAAGAACAAGACCCACAGTGGCGCTAAGAAGCGCTTCCGCGTGACCGGCACCGGCAAGCTCATGAAAGAGCAAGCCAACAAGCGTCACCTATTGGAAAGCAAGTCCAGCAAGCGCACCCGCAAGCTTTCAGCAGACCAGGTGTTGTCCCCAGCCGATTCAAAGAAAGCTAAGAAGCTTCTCGGCCGCTAGGTCAGTTGCTTACGAGATTTAGGAGAGAACATGGCACGCGTAAAACGCTCCGTGAATGCTAAGAAGAAGCGTCGTGAAGTACTAGAGCAGGCCAGCGGTTACCGCGGCCAGCGCTCACGTCTTTACCGTAAGGCGAAGGAGCAAGTTACACACTCGCTCGTTTACGCATACAACGACCGTCGCGAACGCAAGGGTGACTTCCGCAAGCTCTGGATCCAGCGCATCAACGCTGCAGCCCGCGCTAACGGCATGACCTACAACCGTTTCATCCAGGGCCTCAAGGCTGCTGAAATCGAAGTTGATCGTCGCATGCTTGCTGAGCTTGCTGTGAACGAACCAGCTGTTTTCGCATCGTTGGTACAGCAGGCTGCTAAGGCGCTTCCTGCAGACGTCAACGCACCTAAGTAAGACTGCACAAGGAAACTCAAGCCTCACATGGCTGACATCCTTACGAACGTGCGCGCATCATCCGTGATGCGCGCACGTCGTCTTTTGCAAGGCAAGTTCCGATCAGAAGAAAACGCATTCCTGGTCGAAGGTCCGCAATCTGCGCGCGAAGCCGCATTGTCGGGCGATACAAAAGATCTTTTTATAACTCCAGAATGTGCTGATCGCTATCCCGAAATCGTGGCTGCGGTCGAAGCGCATGGGGGATACGTTCACCTCAGCGATGACGAAGTCATTGCATCGTTGAGCAGTGCTGTCACGCCACAAGGTGTTGTCGGAGTCGTGCGTAGTTCGGCGAACACTCTGGACAGCGTTCTCAAGCCAGGAGCCAAACTTGTTGTGGCTTTGGCATACGTGCGCGATCCAGGCAACGCAGGATCGGTCATTCGAGTCGCTGATGCTGCAGGTGCGACTGGCGTCATCGCCAGTACCGAGTCAGTTGACTTACACAATCCCAAAGTTGTTCGTGCAAGTGCGGGTTCGCTCTTTCATATCCCGGCCGTCGAAGAAATTGATATCGCTGATGCCATTGCCAAAGCTCGCGAGTTGGGCATGCAAGTGTTTGCAGCCGATGGAAGTGGCGAGCCATTTACGACCGGTGTGGATTTGAGTGTGCCGACCATGTGGGTGTTTGGCAACGAAGCCTGGGGAGTGCCGCAAGAAGTGCTCGATGCGGTTGACCGTGTAGTTTCAATTCCGATCTACGGTCGTGCAGAGTCGCTCAATCTTGCGACAGCTGCTGCTGTTTGTCTTTACGCATCGGCTCAAGC
>CANFIL010000018.1 GCA_947447095.1 Actinomycetota bacterium
AGGTGTCACAGTGAACTCAGTGACAAAGAATGACGCAGGGCCAGGCTTTCGCGTCGACACATCTGACGGCATCATCAATGCGCGCTACGTTGTTGCCGCAACTGGTCCATTCCAAAAGCCGTCGATCCCACCTGTGGTTCCTGCGGGTGCTGCAATCCACCAACTACATTCAAGCGATTATCACAACCCAGAACAGTTACCAGACGGAAACGTATTAGTAGTCGGCGCAGGTTCCTCCGGTGTGCAAATTGCAGCTGAACTTCAAAAATCTGGTCGTCAGGTGTACTTGTCGGTTGGAGAACATGATCGCCCACCTCGTCGCTACCGTGGTCGCGACAATGTGTGGTGGCTTGGGGTCTTGGGCAAATGGGACTTGGCAACGCCTCCAGCCGGCGCCGAGCACGTCACCATTGCTGTGAGTGGCATGGATGGCGGACGCACTGTTGACTTTCGCAATTTGGCCGCCGATGGAATTCATCTTGTTGGCCTTACTGAGAGTTTTACAGATGGCGTGATGCGTTTCGCACTGGATCTCGAAAAGAACATTGCGCGTGGAGATGCGAACTACTTGTCCGTTTTAGCTGAAGCTGACGAATTCATCGCACGAAATGGATTAGACCTGCCAGAGGAGCCAGAAGCACCCATTCTTGGACCAATGCCTGACTCAGTAGTCCATCCAACTCGTGAACTCAATCTTGCTGAGGCCGGAATCACAACGATTCTGTGGGCAACGGGTTACTCGCTTGATTACAGCTGGCTACAGGTTGATGGAACGCTTGATGACAATGGCAAGCCTGCGCATGCGCGTGGCGTTTCTCGAGCACCAGGTATCTATTTCCTCGGCCAGCCGTGGCTATCTCGCCGAGGGTCTGCCTTTATTTGGGGTGTCTGGCACGATGCAAAATTCCTGTCGGATCAGATACAGATCCAGCGCAGTTACTTGTCGTATGACGGTAGTGCTCGAATCGTCAACTAATAACAACCGCAAGTCCGCTAACGTAATGAAATAAGAATTTCGATTACCTCAATTCTTGAAGGAACCGCATGACACACAAGCGCATTCGCCCGTTTAATACCAAGGTGACGTACCCAGAACAAAACTTGGACAATGATCTTGCCCAAGCTGTAGTCGCTGGCAACACTGTGTACCTGCGTGGCCAAATTGGTCAGGACCTCGACACTCGTGAGTCAGTTGGCATCGGCGACATCGAAGCGCAAGCAGAAAAGGCAATGTCCAACATTGCGATGTTGCTTGACGAATGCGGTTCGGAACTCGGCGACATCACCAAGATCACTATCTATCTCACTGACATTCGCTACCGCGAACCGGTTTACCAAGTCATGGGTCGATGGCTCAAGGGTGTCCACTACGTTTCAACGGGTCTTGTTGTCACCGCGCTAGCCCGACCTGAATGGCTCGTAGAAATTGACGCAACCGCTGTCATTCCCGAGACTCGCGACTAATGACGATCAGCATCGCAGCACGCTGCGAACGAACCGGCGCCTTTGGCGTTGCGATCAGTAGCTCGAGTCCATCTGTTGGTTCACGGTGCCCGAATGTTCGAGCAGGCGTTGGCGCTGTATCGAGCCAAAACGTGACGGATCCTCGTTTGGGTCCAGCATTGCTTGATGCACTCGAAAGCGGGCTGAACGCCAACGATGCACTCGACAGAATTAGTGCAGGTGCAACCCATCCGGAATTCCGCCAACTGACAGTCGTTGATGCCACCGGATCCTCCGCCGTCTATTCCGGCGCAAAGTCGCTGGGAATTAATGCCGAAGTAACCGGACCTAATGTTGCAGCCGCCGGAAACATGCTCGACAACGATGGTGTCATCCAAGCAATGGTTGATGAGTTCAATGCTCATCCCGAACGCGAACTCGCAGATCGTTTAATTGCTTGCCTCGAAACGGGAGTGAAGGCTGGTGGCGAAGCTGGTCCAGTACATTCAGCTGCTGTCATTGTTGCTACGGATGTTGCATGGCCAAGCACAAACCTTCGCGTTGACTGGGACGAAGACCCCATTGCAAAGCTGCGCGAAATTTACACAGTGTGGGCACCCCAAGCCGTGGACTATGTCACTCGCGCACTTGATCCAACATCAGCTCCGTCCTACGGCGTCCCTGGAGATGAATAATGACTGACCACAAAACCGCAACGATTGCCAACGTTGATGAGATGGGTAGCGATTTGATCGCTCTCAGCCACTGGATTCATGCGCATCCTGAAACTGCGTGGAATGAAGTCGAGAGCAGCCAACACATCGCGGAATTTCTTGCAGCTCGCGGATTTGCCGTCGAAACAAACTTTTGCGATCTACCAACTGCTTTCAAGGCAACTTACGGAAGCGGTGACTTGACGATTGCTTTCTGCGCTGAATACGACGCGTTGCCAGGACTTGGTCATGCCTGTGGGCACAACATCATTGCTTCAGCGTCAGTTGGCGCAGCACTCGCTCTCGCTCCCCTTGCCGAAGAACTCAACGCAACAATCGTTGTGCTTGGAACACCCGCAGAAGAAGGCGGCGGCGGAAAAATCACCATGCTGGAACGTGGCGGCTTTGACGGCATCGATGTTGCCGCACTGATTCATCCAGGTCCAGTTGATGTCGACCATGGAAATCCATTTGCCGTGAAGCATCTTGAAGTCAGTTACACGGGCAAAGCATCACATGCTGCCGCTTATCCCGAACAAGGCGTGAATGCTTCCGACGCTTTCACTATCGCCCAAGTCGCTATTGGGTTGCTTCGCCAACAACTGGCACCATCCATTCGCGTGCATGGAATTATCACGCGCGGCGGTGAAGCACCGAACGCGATTCCAGAACGTACCGAAGGCAAATGGTATGTCCGCGCTAACACCACTGCAGAGATGAATGACGCCTACGATCGCATCCTGAAGTGTTTTGAAGCGGGTGCACTTGCAACAGGATGCACGCTCGACATTCATGAGGGCAACGCTCCCTACTCAGAATTCACAAACCATGAAGCATTCACCGCGTTCTACCGCGCCAATGCTGAATCACTCGGTCGCAACTTTGATGTGCCCGAACCATTGACTCGTATGAACCGCGCGAGTACTGACATGGGCAACGTATCCCAAGTAGTTGCCTCATTCCATCCATACATCGGCATCAACAGTGGCGATGCCGTGAATCACCAACATCAGTTCGCGGCCGCATCCATAACACTGGATGCTGATCAGGCAGTTCTTGATGGGGCTAAAGGATTGGCGTTAACCATGGTAGACATAGCGCAGGACGCAACAATGCGCGCTTATGTTCAGGAGTTCTCACGAGCATGACCCGAGACAAATTCCTTGAGGGAATGAGCCGCGCCGCAGCGACCGTCAACATCGTGACGACTGATGGTCCTGCTGGGAAGGCTGGCGCGACCGTCAGTGCGATGAGTTCTGTCTCCGCCGATTCTGCACGCCCGTCATTATTAGTGTGCGTGAACAAGAGCGCGTTTACTGCCGACATCATTCGTGAAAACAAACGATTTTGCGTCAATGTTTTGCGAGATACCCAAGCCTGGATTTCCGATGGATTTGCCGGCCGCGCCGGCGTTGACGACAAATTCACGATTGGCACCTGGCACAAGACCGGGCTTGGTTCATGGGAACTAGAAAATGCTGTCGTTACCTTCGATTGCGAACTCGTTGAAGAGGTTCTCTACGGCAGTCACTACATCTTTATTGGTGAAGTCGAGACAGCAAACGTTAGCGAAAGCGGTCCAACGCTGGTTTATTCAAACCGAAGCTATGGCTCGTCTGTGCCACTTGGCGCAGCAACTGCGAGTCACCGAGTACACGCAGGCGATCAGGACATCGAGACGGTTTCTATCGGTTGCTATTCTTCGCTCGCTCCGTTTTTGATTCCGCGCATCATTGCTGATTACCAAAATGTTGATCCTAATGTCGACATCAAGGTGTACGAAGGCAATCAAGATCAATTGATTCATCATCTTGGTGTGCGTGAAGCCGACATGTTGCTGACGTACCACTACGACATTCCTGATTGGTGGACCAAGTGTGAAGTAGTGGCCGAGCTTCAGCCTTATGTATTGCTCCCGGCTCTCCATCCACTTGCAAACAAAGATTCGATCAGTTTGGTCGAACTAGTTGATGAGCCAATGGTGCTGTTGGATTCAGTACCTTCACGCGACTACTTCATGTCGTTGTTCACTGCGCAAGGACTTACTCCAAACATTGCCTACCGCTCACCGTCGTACGAAATGGTGCGTTCGATGGTCGGCAATGGCCTTGGCTACACAATTCTTGGAACCCGGCCCGCAAGTCCAGTCGCCGTTGATGGTCGACTCACCGTTGCACGACCGTTAAACAACGACAACGAAACCATCAAGGTAGTTCTTGTCACGGACACGAGTCGTGAAATTAGCGAGCAAGCACATCACGTGCACGACTACTTGGTAACACAGCTGGCAAATGCCGAAGACCTACTTCACTAGTCACTCGTAAATTCGCACGCGAGCACGCCAGAAAGATACGTGCTGAGTCGTTCACGTGCCATTCGTGCAGTTACTGCTTCATTGCTACTTACCAAATGCAAGTTAAACGAATCTTCGAGCGCTACTGCAGTTTCAGCAATCACACGAGCATCGAGCTTTGGTGAAAATGTTTTCGAGGATACTCCGCGCTCAATAATGCGTTCGTATAGCGAGACTTCGCGATCCCACAATGTCGTCATCATTGCGGCGTGTGTCGGATTGCGGCCAGCGTATGTGTGAAGTTCGTAGAGCATGCGAAGGTCCGAAGTCACTGGCTCGTCTGGAATGCCTTCTTTGATGGCGACCACGATTTGCTGTTGCGCTGATTCACATTGGTCAACGTGCTCGACGCGATTCCAGTAGAAACGTTCTAATGCTTCACGGTGGGCTTCGACAAGGAGATCTTCGATTTCCGGGTAGTAATAGCTCACGGAGCCGATTGACATGCCAGCCTCTTGCGCAATGTCTTTCAGGCGAAGCCCCGAAAGCCCTCGCACTGCCACAGCATCCATGGCGGCTTGGACTAAGTCCTTGCGCCGCTCTGTCTGCTCTTTTGGCCGGGCCATCGGTAAAACTCCTAAAATCTGGACTTTTGGCTTGAAATCTCATTCAAACAATTCCATAAAAACCCTAGTGCCGTTGCCCGTTTGAAGTTACGATTCTTTGAAATACGTTGCAAAGAATTATTCAGGTGGCAATTATGAACAATCGTGCACATTGGGAAGCTGTTGCAGCTGGGCTGACTCCGGATGGTCGGGCGCTGATCAACGGCAAACGTGTTGACACCGCGAATTACAGTGAAGACTTCAGTCCAGTAACTGGTAAGTCACTCGCCCAAGTCAGCGAATGTGGTGTGGCTGAAGTCGATGCCGCGGTCGCAAGTTCACGAGCTGCATTTAACAATTCGTGGGGACGAATGTCGTTCGGTTCTCGTAAGGCTGCAATCCAAAAACTTTCACATTTGATCATGGAGAACGCAGACGAACTCGCCGTGCTCGATGTGCTCGACATGGGTAAGCCCATCAGCGATGCGACCACAATCGATGTACCTGGCTCTGCTGCCATCTTGAACTTCTATGCCGAAGCCATCGATAAAGTCGCGGGCGAAATTCCAACAACAGACCCAGGCAATGTTGCACTCGTACGTCGCGTTCCGCTCGGCGTAGTTGGCGCAGTCGTGCCCTGGAACTTCCCACTTGAAATGGCCATTTGGAAACTTGGTCCAGCACTTGCCGCAGGTAACACTGTCGTGCTGAAGCCTGCTGAACAATCACCGCTTTCTTCGCTGCGTCTTGCCGAGCTCGCACTCGAAGCGGGCATGCCCGAAGGCGTACTTAACGTAGTCACTGGGCAAGGTGAAGTTACTGGCGCCGCACTTGGTCGCCACAATGATGTCGACGTCCTGACATTCACGGGCTCCACTCAAGTAGGAAAGTACTTCTTGGAATACTCGGGTCAGTCCAACATGAAGCAAGTGTGGCTTGAGTGTGGCGGCAAGAGCCCGAATGTCATCTTTGCTGACGTTGACAATATCCAGGAGGCAGCCGAGTTCGCAGCACGTGCGATCTTCTTCAATCAAGGTGAAGTCTGCTCTGCGAATTCACGACTACTTGTTGAGCGAAGCATCTTGGAAGAATTCACTGCGCTCGTCCATGCACAGGCTGACAACATCGTCTTGGGCAATCCGCTTGATGAAAAGACCACAATGGGACCACTAGTTGATCGCACCCAGGCTAATCGAGTTGCTGAATTCATCGCATCAGGTACTCAATCGTCGCGCTTGGTTCGTGGCGGCAATCGCGTCACGATTGATGGTTCGGATTGCTACATCGAACCAACAATCTTTGCCGATGTTTCACCGAGTTCAGAGATTGCTCGCGATGAAATCTTTGGCCCGGTTCTTTCAGTCATGCCTTTCGACACTGAAGAGCAAGCAATTGCAATGGCCAATGATTCCATTTATGGATTGGCGGCTTCCGTCTGGACGGGCAATCTCAAGCGCGCACATCGTGTCTCTGATCAACTTCACGCCGGAACCGTCTCTGTCAATACAGTCGACGCCCTCGGCATGAACATCCCATTCGGCGGCTTCAAGCAATCGGGCTTTGGTCGCGACCTTTCACTTCACGCTCTCGAAAAATTCACCGGGTTGAAAACAACCTGGATCCGTTACGAATAAATCTCACGTAAGTCACTACAGGAGAAGAAATGACCGCAACAAACGAGCAGTTGGCCGAGTCCGACCGCGCACACATCATCCATCCGTACTTGCCGTCATCGGTTACCGAGCGCGTCATCATGACCAAGGGCAAGGATTGCCAACTCTGGGATGCCGACGGCAAGGAATACCTCGATGCAACTGGTGGACTGTGGCTGGCACAAATCGGTCACGGTCGCGAGGCTTTAGCTGAAGTTGCTAAGGAACAAATCAGCACACTCGAATACTTCACATCGTTTTGGGAATTCAGTAACGACAAAGCCATCGCTCTTGCGGAAAAGCTTGTCCAAATCGCCCCAGACAACATCAGCCACGTGTATTTCACCAGTGGTGGTTCCGAAGGAAACGAAGCCGCATTGAAGATGGCTCGCTACTTCCATCACCGTCAAGGCAATTCAAATCGCAACTGGATCATTGCGCGTCGCAATTCGTACCATGGCATCGCTTACGGTGGTGGCTCACTATCCGGCTTCCCCGTGTACCACGAAGGCTTTGGGCCGATGCTGCCGCACGTTGAGCACGTCACTCCCCCATGGCCATACCGAGCCGAGCTGTACAACGGCCAAGACCCAACCGACTTCTTGATCGCGGAACTTGAAGCAACAATCGAGCGCATCGGTGCCGAGAACATTGCAGCCATGGTTGGCGAACCAATCATGGGCGTTGGCGGAATGCTCGTTCCGCCAGATGACTACTGGCCACGTGTTGCTGCACTCTTGAAGAAGAACGGCATCTTGTTGGTATTTGATGAGGTCGTTACCGCATACGGTCGCGTTGGCGAATGGTTTGCGGCTCAGCACTTCAATGTGGAGCCAGACATCATCATCACAGCCAAGGGCATCACGTCGGGCTACATTCCTCTCGGTGCGGTACTTGTTACCGAAGAAATTGCAGAAGTGCTCGGCCGTGATTTTGGTTTCCCCATGGGCTACACCTACAACGGCCATCCAACTGCAGCTGCAGTTGCGCTTGCCAACATCAACATCATCGAAGATGAAGGCTTGCTCGATCGCGCAAAGAAGATTGGCGAATACTTGCATGAAGGCCTTCGCTCACTTCTTGACCTGCCGATCGTGGGCGAAGTGCGCTACGTCGGCATGATGCATGCAGTCGAATTGGTTGCAGATAAGGACACGCGGGAGCCGCTTCCGATGTTGCAACCAATGCTTCCTGACGTTATTCGTCGCGAAACCGGCGTGATTGTGCGCGACTGCGGCCATAATTTGGTGTTATCACCACCATTGATCATGACCGAAGAAGAAGCAGATCGTTGTGTTGAAGCAATGCGCTCCGTATTGTCACGCACAACCCCCGATGGCGTTATTCATTAGGAAGGGACACCATGTCACTCAATGCCAATAACCAGCCAGGCGCTGGCAACGCAGGTCAAACCAAGCTTGCGCAGGAACAAGAGAAGAAACTAGTTAAGTCACTGCGTCGCAGCGATGTTGTGCTTTTCATCATTGCCGCAGTTATTGCTCTAGACACCATCGGAACAATTGCCTCCGGTGGAATCGAAGCATTGTTCTGGGGAATCTTCCTTGTCATCACATTCATGATTCCGTTCTCTTTGATTTTCGCTGAGACCGGTGGCGCATTCCCACAAGAAGGCGGCCCTTACCAGTGGGTGAAGTTCGCTTACGGTCGTTTGACTGCTGGCATCACTTCAGTGCTGTACTGGATCACGAACCCTATTTGGCTCGGTGGAACACTCGTGCTGGTTGCTCACGAAGCGTTCAGCAGTTACGTGTATGACTTGTCGTCGAATTCTGTTCTTGACTGGACCTTCAAACTCGCCTTCGTTTGGGGAGCTATCTTCTTGGCAGTTGTCAGCCTGAAGACCGGAAAGATCTACGTCAACATCGGTGCTTGGGCAAAGGTTGTCGTTCTCGTACTGCTCGTTGGCACCACGGTTATTTACGGTGTTCAGAATGGCTTCCAGTCACTCAACCTCGGAGAACTCGCACCGTCACTCGGTGGCTTTCTTGCTGTTGCACCTCTAATCCTTTTTGCTTACGTCGGTTTTGAAGCACCTAACGCTGCATCTGAAGAAATGTTTGATCCTGCAAAGGACACTGCCCCTGCAATCCGTCGTGGCGCTTTCATCTCTATGGCTGCTTACTTGTTGCCCGTACTCGCAATTTTGTTGGTCATCCCTGCCGATGAAGTCAGCGGCGTGGATAGCTTCATGGGCGCTATCGAAAAGGTTTACTCGGTTTACGGCGGTGCGGGTTCAGCACTTCTGAAGATCACTGCAGTTCTGTTCGTATACGCACTGATTAACCAGGGCAGTTCGTGGATGATCGCAACTGACCGCATTCAGGCAATGGCTGCAGCAGACGGAACATTCTTCGGTGGCTACTTTGGCGAATTCAACGAAAAATTGGGCACACCACTTCGCGTCAACATCATGTCTGGTGTCATGTCAACGATCTTCGTCGTTGCTGCGACCCAGTTGGTTGAAGGCGACGCGGCAGTTCTGTTCAGCGTGGTGCTGTTCTGTGCTGTTTCGACACTGCTTGTCTCGTACATGACAATCGTCCCTGCACTGATGAAACTCAAGCGCCTTTACCCAGACGTTCCGCGTGCATACGTGGTTCCTGGTGGTGACCGCGGCTTTATGATCCTAGGTTGGATTGTCATGTTCTACATCACCGTAGGCACGATCGTCGCATTGTTCCCTGGCTTGCTAGAAAAGGTCTTCGGCCTTGACTACGACTACATGGACATTTGGGGAACTTCGGCTGGCAACGTTTTGGGCTTCACACTCGGAACGTTTGTCATCGTTGTACTTCTCGGAATTGCCGGTTACCTCGGTGCTGCCAAGGTTCGCGCGAACCTTGTGACGGATTCAAATAACGACTAGTAACTAATAAATAAAAAGAAGCGGTCGAATAAGTCGACCGCTTCTTTTTTGTCCTCAATCAAACAAGTCCGACCACGACAGGAATGAGAACGAGAATTCCAAGTGCAACCATAACAACGCCACCAACAGTTCGTAAGAACACGAGTCGATTGCGAGAAGTGACAAACCAGTCCCGGCTCGTGCCAACAATGAGAGCCCACGAACCATCAAGTAAAACGGCAAGACCGGCAAAGATCAGTCCGAAAATCAAAAGTTGAATGGTGACCGATCCCGCTTCGGGTTCAACAAACTGCGGAAAGATAGCCGCGAAAAACACCAAGGCTTTCGGGTTGAGAACACCGACCATAAAACCTTGACGAACTGTTTGCCAATTACTTGGCTTTGATTCGTTCAAAGCCACCATGTCGTCCGCGTGTTCTTGACGATGCTTCAGTGCTTGCCAACCCAAATAGATCAGATACAAACCACCAGCAGCTTGCACTGTCACAAGTAGCGCGTGCGAACGCTGCAATGCAGGGCCAAGTCCAATAGCAATAAGCGTTGACAACACCACCATGCCCAGCGCATTGCCCACCACAGTGAGCATCGCAGTTCCACGTCCCCAGGCCACCGCTCGCGCGATCGTGAACATCACGCTTGGACCTGGCACCAAAATAATTGCCGCACTAGCGAGAATGAACTCGATGAGATGGTTACCACTGATCACAATTCAAGACTCTAGTAGAGGTACTGATTGCCTGTCTGAGGTATCTACACTGGAAGTGGGCTCTTTGGAGGATTTGTGAAGTTTCGCATTGCGACTATTAGTTGCGCAGTTTTTGTCGGCATCATCGCCGCGCCAGCACAAGCAACCACAACACCGAGTCCTTCCCCAAGCCTGAGTGCAGCAACGCAAGTGATTGATGTGTGCGGAAATCCAAAGACCGGTAAGTTGCGCAACATTTCCGATGGCAGCTGCACATCGAAGGAATTGTCACTTGGGAACACGCCGATTTCTCGAGGTGCACATCGCCCAAAGCACCTGATCGATAAGTTTTACAACCGCTATCTGGTGGCCAAAGCTGCAGGACGTACTCACGGTTATTCGCTTTTCATCACAAGTGGTTGGCGAAGTCTGGCTAAGCAAAAATATTTGTACAACCGTGCATTGAAACGTGCAGGCGGAAACGCTACAGAAGCATCGCGTTGGGTATTACCTCCAAAGAAATCGAATCATCCTTGGGGCATCGCAATTGATGTGAACTACACATCTGGGGCAAACAATAAGAGTGCCGCGAAATGGCTCGAGAAAAATGGCTACAAATTTGGTCTGTGTCGCCGCTACAAAAATGAATGGTGGCATTTCGAGCCACTCGTAGCACCAGGAACTAAGTGCCCAAAAATGGAGAAGGACGCGAGTTAGCCGTCACCTCTCAGGTGTACGTCTGCTGATGCCTTGACCTCGTGCTTATTAAAGTATTCGGCTTCACGGTTTTGCCAACGCACAATGTCATCTCGCAACTGCTCACCATCACGCTCAACCACGCGCTCAACAAGGAGCTCCGGTTCGGATTCAATCCACACGGCAAGTGACACGTAATTTCGAATCAGCGAGTTTCCCGATCCAACTCCTTCCAGAATAAGGAAGTCGCCACACGGCACCGTGACCGTTTCGCCGAATTTTTCGGCAATCCAGTCGTACTTCAGGATCTGAGCATTAACGCCTTGTGAAATAGGTTCAAGAATCCGAGCTCGAATTCGTTTAGCCAAATCCGAGTTGAGATCCTGGGTCCAACCTTCGTAGAGGTCATCCATATGCACGTTTGGGCAATCACCCAGCTCATGTGAGAGTGCAGATGCAAGTGTGCTTTTCCCAGCACCAGCCGGTCCATCAATTGTTACAACGTGAGTTGATCCGCACTTCGGTACCGACGAACGAACTCGTTCGGCGATTTGCGCGATGTCGTAAGACGGCATTACTTCATCAATGATGATTCAGAATTGAGATCAGACTTCCAACGCACCCAGCCACGAATAGCGATCGCAGTAAAGAGTGCGTAGAGCACTGAAGTGAAATACAACTTGTTGTAGGCGTATTCGATTGTGTACACCGCATCAACAACGAACCACACGATCCAGTTTTCGCGATACTCGCGAACCATAGCGATCTGGGCCACGATACTGAAAACAAGTCCGAATGAATCTGGCCATGTTGTTGCAGCGCCAATCGATGCAAACCATGGAGCCAGCACAGCTGTTGCAGCAGCGCCAACAATCAGAACGATAATGCGCTGACGGTTGGTTGCAACCCGCGGATGCGCGCCCTTGGGACCCCAACCAACCCAGCCCCAAATTGCAGCCGCAATGAAAACGACCTGAAGCGAAGCACTTGCCAGCAAGTCCCATTCATAAAACAGCCAGCCATACAGTGCACTGCTGATTGCCCACCACGGCCATGTGATCTTCTTGCCTGTTGTTCCGAGCCACACCCCAGCCAAGGAAGTCACAACCGCAACAAACTCCAACCACGACAGGTCATACGACCAGATCGAGACCATTTTGTTCATTGCGGCATCGTTAATAGATGAAATGAATTGCATTGTGATTTCCCTTCACAAGTCGGCATTACCCGACTGGTTTGACGGTCGGCGACCCGATGTCGCCCTCTCAGCCCCTGGCGGAGCTCCCGTGTTGGTTCGAAGTTTACCTGCGGATAGGTGGGTAAGCGCGCTGAACTACTGAAGTAGTACGCGGCCGAGCCCGCTACATACTGCCAATCAAGCCGAACATAAAAGCCACGGCAGTTCGGCGGATTGCTGCAGTATGTTGCGGGCGAGGAGGTGGGCTGGAAGTGCCCCTGAAAGGAATCGGACCTTCGACCTTCTGCTCCGGAGGCAGACGCTCTATCCACTGAGCTACAGGGGCTCGAGTAGGCAGACTATCAGCGCGGTGTAACTCACACCCCATCCCATTTCCACGATGTGAAATCGCCGACTAACCTTGTAGTTACGCAAGCAATCAGGAAGGCCAATGGTGTCCGGACCTAAAAGCAGTCCATTTGGAGCCAACGACTGGCTCGTGGACGAGATGTACCAGCAGTACCTCGAAGATAAAGAATCAGTAGATCCGGCTTGGTGGGAGTTCTTCGCGGACTACCAGCCAAGTGATGCCACGCCTGTGAAGCGTGCTGTTCCTGCTCCAGCTCCTGTTGTCACTCCGATTGCTGAAACTCCTGCACCAGTAGTTGCAGCACCCACACCTACTCCAACGCCTGTCGTTGCGCCAGCTCCATCTACTCCTGCGGCGGCAACACCTGCAGCAAGTCCTGCTCCTGAAGGCGCCGAAAAACTTAAAGGCACCGCTGCGCGCGTTGTGACAAACATGGAAGCAAGCTTGCTTGTTCCAACTGCAACCAGTGTGCGCGCAGTTCCAGCAAAACTCATGGTCGACAACCGCATTGTGATCAACAATCACCTCGCACGTGGTCGCGGCGGCAAGGTCAGTTTTACTCACATCATCGGTTACGCGATCGTTCGTGCACTCAAAGAAGTGCCTGGTATGAATGTCGCCTACACAACGATCGACGGCAAGCCAGCAATCATTCACAACGAACACGTTGGACTTGGTCTTGCGATTGACCTTGCGAAGGAAGATGGTTCGCGCCAGCTTCTCGTTCCTTGCATCAAGCAAGCCGACACGATGTCTTTCGCTGAATTTTGGTCGGGCTACGAAGACGTCGTCCGCAAAGCGCGTAACGGCAAGCTCGCTGTCGAAGATTTCCAGGGTGCAACCGCCAGCCTGACAAACCCAGGCACCATCGGAACGGTTCACTCAGTCCCCCGCTTGATGCAGGGCCAAGGTGTCATCATCGGTGTCGGCGCAATGGAATATCCCGCTGAATGGCAGGGCGCTTCGGAAGACACCATCACAAAGAACGGCGTCAGCAAGATCATGACGCTTACAAGTACCTACGACCATCGCGTCATTCAAGGTGCACAGTCCGGTGACTTCTTACGTCGCGTTCATCAGTTGCTACTTGGTGAATCTGGTTTCTACGACGACATCTTTAGCGCCATTCAAATTCCTTACGAGCCAATTCGTTGGGCACAAGACATTGCAACGTCACACGATGACGAACTCGACAAGACTGCACGCGTTCAGGAAATGATTCACGCATTCCGTGTGCGTGGACATCTGATGGCGGATATCGATCCCCTCGAATACTTGCAGCGTTCACATCCTGACTTGGATATCGCCAACCATGGCTTGACTCTGTGGGATCTGGACCGTGAATTCGCTACCGGTGGATTTGGCGGCAAGCCATTCCTGCGCCTACGCGACATCTTGGGAATCTTGCGCGACGCTTACTGCCGCACCTCAGGCATCGAATACATGCACATGCAGGATCCAGAACAGCGCCGATGGATTCAAGATCGCGTTGAACGCCCGCTTCCCAAGGTTGATCGCAAAGAACAACTTCGCATCTTGCGCAAACTCAATGAGTCCGAAGCATTTGAAACGTTCTTGCAAACCAAGTTCGTTGGACAAAAGCGATTCAGCCTCGAAGGCGGCGAAAGCGCCATCCCAATGCTTGAACAAATTCTTTATTCAGCCGCTGAAGAGGGCTTGAATGAAGTGTGCATCGGCATGCCTCACCGTGGTCGCCTCAACGTCTTGGCGAACATTGCAGGCAAGAGCTACGAGCGCATCTTCAATGAATTCGAAGGCAACTACGGCGAAGAGTCCGTTCAGGGTTCAGGCGATGTGAAGTACCACTTGGGAACTTCAGGTACCTACAGCAGCGAAAACGGCAAGCAGATCGATGTCTACTTGGCTGCAAACCCATCGCACCTTGAAGCTGTGAACCCAGTTCTCGAAGGCATCGTGCGCGCCAAGCAAGACGTCCTAGAGAACAAGGACGAGTACCCAATCCTGCCGATCTTGATGCATGGCGATGCTGCATTCGCTGGCCAAGGCGTTGTCGCTGAAACATTGCAGTTCAGCCAACTTCAGGGCTACCGCGTTGGCGGAACGATTCACTTGGTTGTCAACAACCAAGTTGGCTTCACGACTTCGCCGCGTTACAGCCGTTCAAGTGTGTACGCCACAGATGTTGCACGCATGATTCAGGCACCGATCTTCCACGTGAATGGCGACGATCCCGAAGCAGTAGTTCGCATCGCGAAGCTTGCGTATGACTACCGTCAGGCATTCAAGAAAGACGTTGTCATCGACATGGTGTGCTACCGCCGCCGTGGACACAACGAAGCAGATGATCCTTCACTGACACAGCCATTGATGTACGAAATCATCGACCAAAAGCGTTCGACTCGTAAGTTATACACCGAAGCATTGATCGGTCGCGGTGACATCACGGTAGAAGAAGCCGAAGAGGCGCTTATACACTTCCAAGAGCAACTGGAAAAAGTTTTCCAAGTCACCAAGGCTTCAAGTAGCGATGACTTTAGTTCCGAGTCGAGCGAAGTCATCAGTACCGGCCAACAGTCACTTGCTCCACAAACACCTTCTATTGATGTTCCAACTGGAATTAGCCGCGAGCTGGTCGATCGCGTCGTAGCAAGTCAATTGAACATGCCCGAAGGATTCACTGTTCACCCTCGCCTTGCGCCGCAACTTCAGCGCCGAGCAGACATGGTCGAGCAAGATGCAATTGACTGGGGCATGGGCGAAGCCCTTGCAATCGGATCGCTCCTTGCCGAAGGAACTTCGGTTCGTCTTGCTGGCCAAGA
>CANFIL010000019.1 GCA_947447095.1 Actinomycetota bacterium
AGGCAGTATGCAGTTTCGTTAAAGAACGGCGATAGGTAGTCCATGCGCGTTACGTAAGTAACGCCCTGTGTCCACGAACGGTATTCCATGTTCTTTTCGATGCCGGTGTGAAGGTAGCCGATGCCTGCACGAGCTTCAGTGACAGTTTCGCCTTCGAGTTCAAGGATCAGACGAAGTACACCGTGTGTCGATGGGTGCTGTGGACCCATGTTCACTGTGATGCGCTCTTGCTCGCCTTCGGCAAGACCTGGGATGGTGTCCCAGTCTTGACCTTGCACGGTGTACACGCGACCAGTTGTGGTCTCGTATGTATCTGCGTATGTATCAGTCATTAGTTGTATGACCTCCGCTCATCAGGAGCAGGGACAGTTGCACCCTTGTATTCGACTGGGATGCCGCCGAGTGGGTAGTCCTTGCGCTGTGGGTGACCCTGCCAATCGTCTGGCATCAAGATACGGGTCAAGTGTGGGTGACCTTCGAAATCAATTCCGAAGAAATCGAATGTTTCGCGTTCGTGCCAATCGTTTGTTGGGTAGACCGAAACGATTGATGGAACACGCGCATCTGAATCTGGAACGGATACTTCAACGCGAATGACGCGATTGTGCGTGATTGAACGGAAGTGGTACACCGCATGTAACTCTTTGCCCGCGTGATTCGGGTAGTGCACGCCGCTTACGCCAAGGCACATTTCGAAACGAAGGCCTGGTTCGTCGCGAAGCGTACGAACGAACGCAAGTAGTTCGTCGCGGTTTACGTGGAAAGTAATTTCGCCATCAGCAACGACAACTTTTTCAACAGCCTTCTCAGGTGTTGTGCCAAAGTCAACGAGCGCAGATTGGAGTTCATCAGCAACGATGTCGAAGTAGCCACCGTAAGGACGTTGCGAAGCTGCAGGAATTGGAACAATGCTTACGAGGCCACCGAAGCCTGATGTGTCACCAGAACCTGAAGAGCCGAACATACCTTCGCGAACAGTTGTAACCTCAAGCAGCGGAGCGCCCGCAGGAACTACGTCTTCGCTCATCGCATGAGTCCCTTCTGTGCATGAGTTGGAACTGCAGCGAGTGCTTCTTGTTCAAGCTGGAAAATTTCGCGCTTACGATTTGAACCCAAAGGCGTTTCGTCGATCTTGTCGTGCAACTTCAACAGCGCATCGATCAACATCTCTGGACGTGGTGGGCAACCTGGAAGGTAAATGTCGACCGGCACGATGTGATCGACACCTTGCACAACTGCATAGTTGTTGAACATGCCGCCGGAAGATGCACATGCACCCATCGCGAGCACCCACTTTGGGCCAGGCATTTGGTCGTAAATCTGACGAACAACAGGAGCCATCTTTTGGCTAACGCGTCCAGCAACAATCATCAGGTCCGCCTGACGTGGTGAAGCGCGGAACACTTCCATGCCAAAGCGTGCAAGGTCGTAACGACCGGCACCTGATGCCATCATTTCAATTGCACAGCAGGCAAGACCGAACGTGGCTGGCCATAGTGAGTTCTTACGCGCATAACCTGCAAGACCTTCAACTGTTGTCAGTAGAACGCCACTCGGAAGTTTTTCTTCAAGACCCATTTTGTTGTTCCTAAATCCTTAGTCCCACTCAAGTCCACCGCGACGCCACACGAATGCGTACGCTGCGAAGACGGTCAACACAAAAATAATCATTTCGACAAGTCCGAAAAGGCCAAGCGAATCGAATGTCACGGCCCATGGGTACATGAAAACAATTTCAATATCGAAAACAATGAAGAGCATCGCGGTGAGGTAATACTTCACTGGGAAGCGTCCACCTTCAGTTGGATGCGGAGTTGGCTGAATACCGCACTCGTATGCTTCGGACTTAGCTCGGTTGTAGCGCTTTGGTCCGGTGATGGAAGCAATCGCAACAGAGAAAGCTGCGAAACCAAAAGCAAGTAATCCTAAGAAAAGGATCGGGAAGTAAACGTGCCCCTGACCCATCGTGTTGCCACCTCTCGGTAGCCAGTTGTACCCGCCAAGATTTGGCGAACTTCACCGGCAAAATTCTGCATTTTTTGCGCTAGATCGGCGTTGATCCGCACAACAATCCTAGAGCCCAAAACCTCTTGCAAAATCAGGGCTTTGTGCATTTGTGAAAGTTTTCACTAATGCAATTGGAAGTCTACTTAGCCCCATCCCGAGTTGCTGAATCCGGGCTCGCTGATGTGGCTACTTTTCCACCTTGATGGCTCGATGAAGGGCAACAATTCCACCTGTGAGGTCGCGCCACTCGCAATCGACCCATCCGGCTTGCTGAATCAGGCCCGAAAGTGCCTCCTGATCAGGCCATTCGCGGATTGAGTCGGCCAAATACACATAGGCTTCGGGGTCGCTGGACACCTTGGTGGCTACTGCAGGCAGCGCCTTCATCAGATATTCCATGTAAACCTTGCGAAATGGTGCCCAGGTTGGGTGGCTAAACTCGCAAATCACCATACGGCCACCGGGTTTTGTCACCCGATAGAGCTCGGTGAGGGCTTTGACGGTGTCATGCACGTTTCGCAGCCCAAATGACATGGTCACAGCATCAAATTCGTTGTCTTTAAAGGGTAAATTGAGTGCGTCCCCTTGCACAAAGGTCAAATGTGGATAGCGCTTTTTGCCTACTTCGATCATTCCTGGACTGAAATCGCAAGCGACGGCATCCGCGCCAAGTTCATAAAACGGTTGTGTGCTGGTGCCAGTACCGGCGGCTAGGTCCAGAATCCGCTCGCCTTGCTTTGGGTCAATGGCAGCGACAACAGCTTTGCGCCAGGATCGAGTGCGTCCAAGGGCCAGCACATCATTGGTGATGTCGTACTTGGCTGCCACCTTGTCGAACATGGCGGCAACCTCTTCGGGCTGCTTATTGAGGTCAGGTCGAGTCACATCCCCAGTCTGCCACTCATTTCGCCGCGCAGCATCATTAGGTAACGAGGCGCAAACGATCTAAAACTGATTCCCAGATGTCAATTACCTTCAATAACGACTGTTCGACATTGTCGGACGTTGGATTTTCGATAACAGTGCGCAGCAACACTGTTGCCGCAGTTGGCGTGCGACTGATATTTCCAACGAACATTGATTTCCAAGTTGATTCTTCAAGTGCCATTGTTGAGCGAATCTCTGCGACGGCGTGTTCAATTTCTTGATTTCGAAATTCAACTGCGCGAGCATAATCAGCTCGTTGTTCTATAAAACTTTGCGTGAACGCCATGATGTTCATGAGTACAACACTGGTTACTGCCGAAATCAATGGTAGCGCAACGGGCAAAGTAATTACGTAATCTCCACGTGAAACCATGAGTGCCCACCAACTACTCGCAAGCAAAACGACGATTTCAAAAATAAGGACCCGTGCGTATCGCCGCCACGATGCGATCTTGGGCAGTACGCCTGCCCGAAACGTCCACAAAATCGCGAACAACACGAATCCGATGCCAAGGGACGAGAGCAACGGATTGCCTTCTGGGTCGTAATCGGTGGCGTAAGTAATTGCAAAAAAGAATCCAGTGACAGAGACAAACAACGGCGAAACTCCGCGTGACGAAGTCACCCGGTCCACAACATTTGAAAATGAAAAGGGCGCAGGAATAGCGGATATCGACGTGAGTTGGCTTTGCGAATTTTGTGACATGGCTCGAACAGCTTGGCTGGCATGATGCACGGCACTTTGAAGCCGTTCAACGATTGAGCTGTGGTGACGCAAGAGATGGGAGTCAGAATCAATCGAGTCGAGCAACTGGCGGGCACTCGAAATTTCCAAAGATAGTTCTCGTTCACCATAAGAACGATGCTCGGTATAGAGATCAGTTAGCTCTCCAAGTTCTTTGGATAAAGCCTCTCCACGCGCCATTAACTCAGCAAGATGCATGGCAGACCGCTCGCGCATATTCATCACCCAAGCGGACCCGATAAATCCTGGGAGATTCATCAGAAGATTTGAACGAAAACGCCAACTCAAGAGATCATCAGTAACAGCATCCGCACGCCACAAAAGTTTTTCAGCTACGTATGCGCGCGCAAAGCAATACACGGCATAGCCGACAACAATAAGTAATGCTTGGAGCGAAAAACGTGAAATTCGAAGTTGCACTAACCCACACAATGCATAGACAAACAATGCACACACTTGAGCAAAAATGAAGATAGCTAGGAACTGAGCCAGATTTGCATTGGTCTGATTCGCATACAAAATGACCGTGCCCATTGTCGAAATGAATGACAACGTTGCGGCGCCTTGCCAGGTATAGGTGCGCGGACCTATCAGGCTGCGAATAAACGATGTGAGTGTGCGCACAAAGTTGAGTCTACGAAGCCTTTCAAGAGTTCGTCACCACTCACAAATGTTGAACTCGGTCTAGGCTTAGGGTGCTATGTCAATTGCTTTGGTTCCTGCTCAGGCGCACTATGTGGTGCGCTCTGTAGCCGTTGTTGATACGCCAAATTTGCTCTCACTGTTGGACAGTTCGGGAGGGCTTTCTTGGGTGACCGGAGCTGCAGATGACCAACATGGAATTGTGGCATGGGGCGAAATTGATCGCATTGAACTCGATGGCGCGGAGCGAGTAAGTCGCGCTCAACGGTGGTGGTCCCAATGGACGTCGCAAGCAACTGGTGACGAAGCCATTGCATTTGCGTCATTTGCATTTGCCACCGGTCCTGCAAAGTCAGTCGTGATCATCCCGGAAGTCCTTGTTCGTCGCGACGCTACCGGAACGTCGGTGACTGCAATTGGCACGCACGAGTCAATTGATGGTCTTATCGACAGTGCAGTTGCACGAATTGCTCGACCTCACGAACTCCCTGCTCAACAAGTCACTGTTTCGTATTCCGATGGAACACGAACAATTGAAGAGTGGCAGTCGTCGGTTGATGAAGCCATTAATCGAATCAACTCAGGCGAGCTCGACAAAGTCGTTCTCGCGCGCGACATCGTTGCGAAGCTGAGTGAACCATTAAACGTGGCTGCGCTTCTGAGTCGACTTAATGCACGCTTTCCGGAGTGCTGGACATTTTCTGTTGATGGTCTTGTTGGAGCGACACCTGAATTACTTATTCGCCGTCAAGGAGAACGGGTTACTAGTCGCGTATTGGCTGGAACGGTTCGACGAAGCAGCGACCACGACCGCGATGGAGCGTTGGCCGCAGCATTGCTCGGCTCAGATAAAGACCAAGAAGAACATTCGTATGCAGTTCAGTCTGTTGCTGCAGCATTGGCAAACCACTGCACCGATATGGATGTTCCGGAAGAACCTTTCATTCTTCGTCTTGCAAACGTGCAACATTTAGCAACTGATGTCACGGGCGAACTTGCCGATGCGACACCGGCACTGGCTCTGGCCGCTTCGCTTCATCCCACTGCAGCCGTATGTGGAACTCCAACCGAGCGAGCCAAACAGGTCATTAAAGAAATCGAAGGCATGGATCGTGGTCGCTATTCCGGCCCAGTCGGATGGTTTGATAGTCACGGCGACGGAGAGTTTGGCATTGCACTGCGTTGTGCACAGATTGAAAACAGCGATGCAACCACACTTCGTCTTTACGCAGGTTGCGGAATTGTTGCTGGCTCGACAAGTGAATCTGAAGTTGCTGAATCAAACGCCAAATTTGGCGCAATGCGCGACGCCTTGATCTAGAACCGTTAGGCAGTTGCAGGGATCGTTTCCCAACCACGCAACACAAAAGTTGGGCGTTGCACTGGGTCACCGGCTAAAGCAAGGTTCGGAAAGCGTTCAAACAGCATCGGCAAAGATGTCTGCATTTCCAAGCGAGCAAGTGGGGCACCAATACAGAAGTGAATTCCTGCGCCAAAAGCAATGTGCGGGTTGGATTCGCGCGTGATGTCGAAAGTATCAACGTTTTCGAACACTGATCCATCGCGGTTTGCTGAACCCAGGAGGGCACCGGCTTTTTGCCCCGCCTTGACTGTTACGGATCCGATCTGAGTATCCGCTGTGGCCGTGCGATCAAAGAAGTGAAGAGGTGAATCAAACCGCATGAACTCTTCGAGCGCTGTAGCGGAATAGGTGCGGGGATCATTCGCTAAAAGTTCTAACTGATCTGGATTACGAAATAACGCAACCATTCCGTTTCCAAAACCATTAACTGATGCTTCATGCCCGGCGTTGAGTAACAGCACACACATAGCGATTAGTTCATGCTCGTTGAGCTTCTCGCCTTGTTCTTCAACTTCAACCAACGCAGTGATGAGATCGTTTTGTGGATTGATCTTGCGTTCAGCTGCCAGACCTGAAATGTAATTAACAAAGTCACTACCGGATTGTTGCGCCTGTAGTTCCTGTTCGCGGGTACGGCCAAATTCATACATCTTGACGATGTCTTGCGACCAACGACGAAGGTCTTCGGCCATGTCGCGCGGAACGCCTAACAAGTCAGCAATAACGAGGACAGGTAGCGGTTCGGCATAGTCAGCCAAAATGTCGAAGTGGCCGTGTGTCGCCAACTTGGTTTGCGCTTCGTCAAGGAGCTGCTCACACAGTTGCGTGATGTTGGGTTGAAGCGCATTGATACGACCTGGAGTGAACGCCTTCTGCACGAGTGAACGCAGTCGAGTATGTTTTGGCGGTTCACTATCAAGAATTGAATCTGAATGAAGCCAGTTGAAAATATCCCATTCACTTTGTGGCTCAAGTGGGTTGTAAATACGGCCCATCGTTTTTGCTCGTAGCACCGCATTCGCAGTTGCATGAGTTGGCGCAAGCCATAAGTTGAGTCGATCGCTCCACACCATCTCGCCAGATTCGCGAAGTTGGGTATAGATCGGGTACGGGTTTGCCACCGCAGCAGGATCTTGCATATCGAGAATGTCAGCAACGCTCATAGGTTTATTGAACTACTCAATTACCAGTACGTCTCGTACTGGGGTGTGAACTATGACTCTTCTTGAATCCCGATTGACTTAATGGGAAGCGTGATTGTGTAGAGAAGACCAAGCAACGTACTAATACCTACGATGAGCCAGCGCAATGATGTGGCTTCACCAGGGCCGGAATAGGCAAACAGTGCGAATCCAAATTCTGTCAACAGACTGAAGATTGCGGCACGGCGAAATGTTGGATCACCAGCATGACGCGACGTTGTGGCCTGGTGAATACCCAACGAAATGAGGACCAGCGAGGTCATACGACAAAGCCACTCGAGTTCGGGGCTGATAGCGATACCCAGTGCATCCATGCATTCAGCTGGTCGAACGAGTAATGCCAAACCATTGATGATGAAGATAATCGCAGCAATAACCATCACGAGACGGCTGAAACGATACCTAGAGTTGCGCACGGCTCAAGTGTAAAGGAACGAGGGATCGAAAGCCCGATCTGCCCCATTCAGTCGTGGCTAGCATGGATACATGCAGCAGTCAGAAATTCTCGATCTCCTCAATGAGCACTACGGGATCACCGGCACTTGTGAGCAACTCAGTGGTGAACGAGATTTGAATTTCCGCGTTACTAGCGCATCTGGCAACTTCATCTTCAAAGTTCAGCAATCGGAAGAGGCTGAACTCATCGCATTCCAAAATGTCATCCTGCGAACTCTTGAGCACTCAAGTCTCCATGCACAACACGTCGTGGCCACACGCAATGGTGCCGATAGTTTCACGCTGGCAGATGGTCGAGTATGCCGATTGCTGACTTGGATCGACGGTTCACTGTGGTCCAATCACAATGCACGTGACGAAGAACTTCTTGTCTCACTGGGCAGTGCTGTAGCCACGTTGGACGGGCAACTTGCTCGAGTTGATTTCACCCACGCGACATCGATTCTTGATCGGAAATTTGGGTGGAACTTTTTACAGACTGAACAACTTCTCGATTCACTGAAGCTCATCAGCGATTCCTCATTGCGAACGACTGTTAGCACGATTCTCAATCGAATCGTTTCGAAAACGTTGCCTGCGATGGACAAGCTCGATCAACAATTGATTCATAACGACGCAAACGACAACAACATCATCGTGGCTGGCAATGAAGTCAGCGCACTCATTGACTTCGGTGACGTCATTTTGGCTCCACGCATTTGCGGACTTGCTGTTGCTTGTGCGTACGCAATGACCGACCTTGAAGATCCCATTGCATCAATCGTTCCGATTGTTCGTGGATATCACCAGAGCTCGCCGCTTCATGAAGATGAACTTGAGTTTCTCTTTGATGCAATCGTTGCCCGCGTTGCAACCAGCATCACTATGGCTGCAATTCAATCTGCAGCACAACCCGACAATGATTACCTCAACATCAGCCAAGAACATTTTCAGAAACTGATCAAGGTACTTGAAACGACTTCACGCGACCTTAGCCATTACCGATTCCGTCACGCGTGTGGTTACGAAGCTGTCCCAACTAGTCGCGCAGTTCGTCAGTATCTAATGAGTGGCCGCGCAGTCACCGGCGATGTCGTATTTCCGCCGTTGGCGCAGGCGCCTAAGGTCTGGTTCGACTGGTCCATCAATAACGAAAACGCGCCAAAGACTAGTGATGAAATAGCTGCGGCAATGAAGGACGTCGGCGCAGTACTTGCCATCGGTCATTACTGCGAAGACCGCAATGTTTATCAAGGGGACGCCTACGAAGTCGCCGGCGAGAATCGCCGCACTGTGCATCTTGGCGTCGATTTATTTGCACCAGCAGGAACTCCGGTCTATGCCGCCCTAGACGGAGTAGTCGAACTGTTCAATGACAATTTCGCGCCACTGGATTACGGACCTGTCATCGTGTTGCGTCACGAGACAGATGAAGGCATTCCGTTCTGGACTCTCTATGGACATTTATCGCGACCATCACTTGAACCACTTTTCATCGGAAAGCCAATCAAGGCCGGGGAACAAATCGCCACGATGGGTGAAGAATTTGAAAACGTTGGATGGGCTCCACACACTCACTTCCAACTACTGACAAGTTTGTGCGATATGGGTATCGACATCTATGGCGTCGCACCTTTGAATGAACTTGAAATGTGGCGCAGCATTTCGCCAAATCCCAATTTGTGCTTAAAGATGGCTGAAGGAACTGACGCGCATGCACATTTGCGCAAGAAGGAACTTGTCAACGAGCGCAAGGTCGTACTGTCGCGCGCGCTGAGCTTGAATTTCAAATCACCGCTTGAAATCACCCGTGGCGAAGGCGCGTACTTATACGAACCCAATGGACGCAGTTATCTCGACTTGGTCAATAACGTTGCGCACGTTGGACACAGCCATCCACGTGTAGTGGCCGCGGGCCAAAAACAAATGGCAATGTTGAACACAAATACGCGCTACATCAATCAAAATGCGATCGAATACGCACGTGCACTCGCTAGCACATTCCCAGATCCACTCAGCGTGGTCTTCTTTGTTAATAGTGGAAGTGAAGCAAACGATCTTGCACTTCGCCTTGCGCGCGCACACACAAAAGCGCGCGGAATGTTGGTGCTCGATCATGCCTACCACGGACACATTTCAAGCATCATTGACATCAGTCCATACAAGTTCGCTCGCCGCGGTGGCGAAGGTCGACCTGATCATGTTCGGGTTGTTCCCACACCGGACGCATACAAAGGCATCCATCGCGGGCCAAATGCTGGCGCCGAATATGCCCGCGAACTCCAAGCACAACTTGATGACCTTGGTCAACCACTATGTGCGTTCATCAGTGAGTCCATCGTTTCTACAGCCGGCCAGATCACGCTTGCCGACGGTTTCCTCAAGCAGGCGTACGACATCGTTCATGCTGCCGGCGGCGTGTGCATCGCTGACGAAGTTCAAATTGGTATGGGTCGCGTCGGCGATCATTTCTGGGGATTTGAACTCCATGGCGTGACACCTGACATTGTCACCATGGGAAAGCCGATCGGAAACGGGCATCCGCTTGCAGCTGTGGCAACAACACCAGAGATCGCACAATCATTCCTCAACGGCATGGAGTACTTCAACACCTTCGGTGGCAATCCAGTGTCTGCCGCAATCGGTCAGTCGGTCTTGGACGTCATCGCAGATCAGCATCTCCAGGCAAATGCCCGGGCCATGGGAAATTATTTGATGAATAGTGTTCGCGAACTAAGCACGGACATTGAGTTCATCGGAGATGTACGTGGCAGCGGACTATTCATCGGCGTTGAATTTGTTACTGATCGAGAGTCACAAAATCCAGCCACTGAGATGACGAGCAATTTGATGGAATTCGCTCGAGAGCGTGGTGTTTTCTTATCCTGTGACGGTCCCGGCAACAACGTGTTAAAGATCAAGCCGCCACTGGTTGTGGACCAATCAGATATCGACTTATTCCTAGCCGTACTTGCAGACGGTTTACGAGCTGCGCGAAGTTAAACCAGCCTGACGCAACATATCATCGGATGCTGCTGTTCCTGGCTTAGGTGCAAGAACATTACGAGCAGGGCATGCTTCTTGGTAGGCACAATAATCGCACAGTCGCTGCACTTTGGCATCCCAGGCTGACGCTTCAATATCATTTTCTGACCCATCGCGCATCACAGCGAGTTTGTCGCCCATGGACAACATCACAGTCTGATCAACAGGACGACGCACAACTTCTTTAGCGTTCAAGAAAATGAGTTCGACTTCATCGACATCAATGTCATGTTGCAACTTAAACGCCAACGCATACAAATATGGCTGAGAAAGCTTGTCATCGATATAACGACCCGGGCTCTTGCCAGTTTTGTAATCGGTGACGCGATTCATGTCATCTTGGGTAAAACGGTCGACCTTGCCGAAGAAGTTCACGCCGTTGACTTCAACATTGAGTTCCATTTCGAGATGGTTGGGGTCAACAACAACTTCTTGCGGATTTTCAAGAACAAATAGATTCTCAATAGCATCGCGAATCTGTGTCTTCATCGAATTGTCATTTTCAAATGGGCGATATTCACTCATCTGAAGCATTCGTGGACCATGTTCGCGAAGGAGTTCAACCGCACGCTCAACTGATCGTTCTTCATTAGGGAGTCGATACAAATGCTCGACGACTTCGTGCGTAATCGATCCACAAGCTAAAGCGGCAGTTGGTGGCTCACGCCAACCCCCAAGATACGAGAAGTAAAACTTCAACCCACATTGCTGATACAACGCCATTTGCGAATACGAAACACGTCGAGGCAACGTGGCATGTGGACGTTGATCAACGTCAATTCGCAACACTTTGTCCGCCATCATCAATCCTTTGGTTGTGCCCTACGGTACTCGCGATTACCGACAATCTGTGGTGATTGACTACTTATTTAAGTGTGAAAGTCTTTCTTGTACTAAATGATGGGGTAGCCCATGGCTGACATTGCCATCTCGGCCAACCATGGTGTCGTTGCTAATTAATGCATTGATGACAGCTTCTTCGACAGATTGGACAACCGCGGTATAAAACGCGTCCATGAAGTTCCAAGGAACAAAGTCCAATTTTCGCAACGATGCGTCAGCGCGACGCGTTGTTGGAAAGCCGCTACTCAGTTCACCGGCTCCTGCCGTTGAGAATGCCAGAAAGATGTCACCGCTGAAATGTCCACCTGCTGTTCCTGTTCGTGCCAGTCCGAGTGGTACACGTCGCGCAAGTGCGCGGCATTGGTCCGGCAACATCGGCGCATCCGTGGCAATGATTGCGATGACGGAACCTGCACCGCCCGGAACCGATCGTGATCGATCAGTGGTGATCCAGCCTGGCTCGTCCATGGGATTAGGAACATCAAGGTCCCCCATTGGCACGCCTGCGATTCGAAGTTCCGATCGATCTCCAAAGTTGCATTGAAGAAACGTAGCTACGGTGTACTCAGTTCCTCCGAAATGCACATGTCGCGACGATGTTCCATTACCACCCTTAAAGCCGTAACAATTCATTCCGGTGCCGCCACCATGAGAACCTTCAGCGACAGGTCCGCCGGTTGCCGATTCAATCGCGGTGATCGTGTGTTCGATTGTCACGTGCGGACCATTGATGTCGTTCAAGTACCCATCCCACGTTTCCGCAACGACTGGGAGAAGCCATTCGATAGCCGCTTCGGGATGGTGTTTCTTTGTCCACTCGATCACACCACGATGCACGGTGCCAACTGCATGCGTATTAGTAATCATGATCGGCCCAGCGAGGCCACCGGTTTCCGCAATCCAATGGGAGCCGGTCATCTCGCCGTTGCCGTTGAGTGAATATATGCCGGCCGGGATAGCGTCACGTGTTTGCTCAGCACCAACAGGGAGAATTGCGGTGACTCCTGTACGAACTGGGCCGTGATCGGCCACTAGAGGTCCATCGCCAGAGACAAGCGTCACCATGCCAACTTCAACACCTGGCACATCCGTGATCGCATTCAACGGACCGGGGGTTCCTTCGAACGGGATTCCAAGTTCACGAGCGCGCACAACAACCACCTTATTTAGCACATTATGAGTTTCAGACTAGTCGCAGAAAACTTCTCATACACAAGTACTTAATGACTTCCTAGCGATTAACAGCCTCGGTCACTTCATCGCGGATGCGTTTAATCAGAGTGTTTTCGTCAGCCCGATTTCCTGTGGTGCACACGATTACACTGACACCACCAATGCGATCGGCCATTTCTAGCGCGCGTGATAATTCATCGCGCGTGGTGACTCGCTTTGCTGGCACTCCAAGCGATTCCGCAATCACCCAGAGGTCGCGACCATGTGGCGTACCGAAAACTTGCTCGTAATGCGCAGCGTATGCGGGTGCGCCTTGTTCAAGTTGGCTAAAGATTCCGCTTCCATCGTTGTCCAGCACAACAATGGTGAGATTAGGTCGTGGCTGACCGTCGGCAACATTCAAGCCACCCATGTCGTGCAAGAAAGCTACATCACCAATCAGCAGGTACGAGTTTGCTTGCGCAGTACACGCAATTCCCCATGCCGTGGAGATCAGACCATCAATGCCATTAGCACCACGATTACCTAACGTGCGCACGCCAGAACGCGATGGTGCAAATGCCTCAATGTGGCGAACTGGCCATGATGCCGAAATCGTCATCGTCGCCTCGTCACTCACGTGATTCCACAGTTGAACTGCGGCACTCGGGCCAGTAAGAGTTTGAGTCGAAAGATGAGCTGACACAATTTTCGCTGCTTGGGCATCAGCATCGCGCCATGCACTGAGCCATTCGGCGTCAACGATGTTTTTTGCGCGGGGGACGCAGTTCAATATTTTTTGTGCGGTGGCAAATGCATCAGGAGTTTCGGGGCCATCACTATCCAGATGAACCGCAATGTGTGATGAAGTTGTTTGCAACAACTTTCCGGTGACCCGTGAAAGACCAACTGCACCGAACGAAATCACCATGTCAGGAGTTGGCATTGAATCGACAATAAGAACTCCATGCGAAAGTGCGTTCGTAGCGCCATGAACATTTGCAGTCGATTCCCAAATGATTGGCCATCCGAGTTCAGCAGCTAGTTCCGCAATTGCACACGTTGCTTCACGATCGTTAACATCGCCAACTAATAGGACTCCACGCGATGGGACATCTAGTTCTGCCGGAATCGAGTCGGATGCACCTAACGTGACTTCATGTGATCCACGTGTTGGCGTCCAATTGGCATCATCGGGCATGAGTGGCAGCGCGAATTGCACGTTCAGATGAATAGGGCCGCGATGAGCCAAAGGTGTCGTGAAAATACTTGCGAGCACGTGATCGACGTTGTCCTCGAGGGCAAGGTCAGCATGTCCCCCACTAGCGAATTCACCAAAGATGTCTGCTTGTGCGATTGTTTGTGGTGCGCGATGACCGCGCGAAGCTTCAGGACGATCGGCGGCAAGCACAACGAGTGGAACGCCTGAGTAATGTGCTTCGACGACTGCTGGCAACAGATTTGCCACTGCCGAGCCCGATGTCACAACTACAGGAACTGGTTTACCGCTTGCCTTGGCTAACCCGAGTGCCAAGAATCCGGCATCGCGTTCGTCAATGCGCACATGAAGCGTTACGTTTTTGTTCGCCGCAGCCTGAGCGAATGCATAACTCAGTGGAGCTGACCGCGACCCAGGAGCCACAACGACGTGTTCGATTCCTGCATCAAGCAGCCATTCCACAATCGAGCGCGCGGTTTTCGTCGATGGATTAGTCATCGTGTTACCGCCTCTCGCACGTCATCGGATACTAAGTCATGAGCACTTGCTTCCCATGCTCGCACAATGCGCGCTTTCCAGTCGGACACGATGTCAGTGGATGGCCGAGATACCTCAAGCAGATGAGGATCTGGTGAGATTCGACCAATCGAAAGGCTGCCGTTGTGAGGCACACGTGGTTGCGCTACAACATCGCTAGCAAACAATGTGCCCGTACCTAGCCCACACGCACCTGCAAGGTTCTCAACACAAGCAGCGAGTTGAATTCCACTCGTTAGGCCGACGCTTGTATCCAAACTGCCACTCACAATGACGGGCAAGCCAAGCTGATTAACGATGTCAAGTGATCGTGAAACACCGCCGAGGGGCAGCGACTTAATGATGACGACATCTGCAACTTCCCGAATTGCTGATACGTCTATAGTTTCCGATTGGCGAATACCTTCATCGACAGCAATGCGAACTGGGCGCTCCCATGTACGCATTTCGCTTTGTAAGGCTCGAAGCTCAGCAAAAGTTCCGCACGGTTGTTCAACGTAATCCAAGCCCCCCGCAGCTTCATCGAGTACCGGTAAATATTGGATTGCTTGCTCGAGCGACCATGTTGCATTCGCATCGATACGAATCTGTCCGGCACTTCCACAAGCATCAAGCACTTTACGAACTTGCGCAATGCGCTCGACATCGGATTGTTGAACGTCTGATGCGCTGTCTCCCACTTTGACTTTGATGGTCGTCATGCC
>CANFIL010000020.1 GCA_947447095.1 Actinomycetota bacterium
AGGCCTTCACTCGAAGTGGCAAGTCTTTGCTGACGAGCACAACATCGCGCCCTTCATTTGCCAAGTTGCGCGCAACCGCGAGGATGCGAGTGTCGTTATCACCTAGGCGAAAACCTGCAGGAAGCGATTCTGGGTTTGTGTGATTGAGTTCAACGAGTAACTCGCCACCCTGAGTGCCAATCGGGATTGGTGAATCCAACCGGCCATGTTCAATTCGCAGATCGTCCAAGCTGCGCAATGCCGATCGCGCAAAGAATCCGAGTTCGGGATGATGGCGTTTACCCTCAAGCTCTGTAATTACGACGACGGGGATAACGACTTCGTGTTCATCAAAGCGAAAGAGTGCCGCCGGATCAGCAAGCAAAACGCTGGTGTCGAGCACGAATGTACGGCGAGTGGAATCCAAGTTCGTCATGCGATCACATCACACTTCAGTTGTATTCGGGAGCGGCTTCCCCACCGCTTCTTTAACGTGAAATTACGCCTATGCAGGCTCCCGATGGTTGCGCCACGCCGCAAGAAACTCTACGTTTCCCTATGAGTTACCTGCGCGAAACATGCATTCAAAAAGCAGATACAAGTGGTCGCTGCCCGCAGAAATTTGGTTAAGACAAGCGGTACTCTTTGAGTTGTGGGTCGAATTAGGCGTTTAGTGGGTGAGATTGCCTACGACTTGTATGGCCATCGCCTCGAGTCCCACTTACCCCGCGAGCAACTCCCCCGTCATGTCGGCGTGATTCTCGATGGCAACCGCAGGTGGGCAGCAGACCAAGGTGCGTCCTCCTCACATGGGCATCGAGCAGGCGGAGTGAAAATTCGCGAGTTTCTCGGTTGGTGCGAGGAAGTCGGAGTCGAAGTTGTCACGTTGTGGCTGTTGTCAACAGACAATCTGGCCAGGCCAGCTGACGAACTTGAACCGCTTCTGCGGATTATTGAAAGTACCGTCTCCGATTTAGCTGAATGCAAACAATGGGTGATACACCCTGTTGGAGCACTCGATTTACTTCCGGAACAAACTGCAAACGTGCTTCGTACTGCGCAGGCTGAAACACAAAATCTTGAAGGCATTCTTGTCAATGTTGCCGTTGGCTATGGTGGCCGACGCGAAGTAGTTGATGCTGTGCGTAGTTTGCTTCAAGAACACTCAGCGGCAGGTACATCGCTAGACGATGTTGCGGCCAACTTGGACATTGAACACATCGCCGCGCATTTGTATACCAAGGGGCAGCCAGATCCCGATCTGGTTATTCGTACCAGCGGCGAACAGCGATTGAGTGGATTCTTGCTATGGCAAAGTGCGCACTCAGAGTTCTATTTTTGTGAAGCATATTGGCCAAACTTCCGAAAAATTGATTTCTTACGCGCGTTGCGCTCTTATGCGCTTCGGCATCGTCGATTCGGCACTTAGTCGCTAAGTCGCTAAGTCGACTAGTCAATTAGTTGGTTGACGACACCAAGTAAGTTCGCGAGCTCTTCTAGCGATGTTGTTGGTGCCTCACACACATGACCTCGGCACACGTACGCGGTATCAACACCATTGAGTTGCGAGCGTCCAGCCATAAGTGCCAGCTCAGGATTCCAAGCAATCACGCTTCCCGGTGCAGTCGAGCGAAAACTCAGCTGAACCATCTCGGACTGAGCATCAGCAGCAATCGCAACTTCACGCGGCCCATCAAGCCAGCGCGTCAAGACTGTTGCACCAAATCCTGTGAACCGCGGATGCGAGGACGTAAGAGTCACAATCGGATCAAAGAATTGTTCTGCCCAATTTCGCCACTCGACATCCCCAGTAAGTGCTGAATACGCCAAGGCGGCATCTAGCGCGCTACTCCATCCTGACGGCGTTACATTGTCCGACGGATCAACCCCGCGATGAGCAATTGATTGCGAAACTGCTGGCACATCATCGGCGGTGTCTGTCAACGTTAATTCTTCGACAAAATGATTCTGAATATCGACCAGTAAAGTTTCAGCGAGTGAGAGCCATGCGGGATCACCGGTTACTTGTACTAAGTCGATGAAAGCTCGTGCAACGAGTGCTTGATCTTCGAGTACACCGAGTGCATGAAGTCCGGGTTCAGCATCACGAGATACCCGTACAAGGCGCGCCGGATGTCGAGAATCTGCACCGAGATGAACCGAGACCAACAAATCGGCAGCAACACAGGCAGCATCAATCCACGAGGGTTCTTCAAAAACCATGCCGGCGCGAGCCAACGCACTAATTGCCATACCGTTCCACGCTGCAACAATTTTGTCATCACGTGCCGGTGCTGGTCGCTGACTACGAACTGCAAAAAGCGTTTCACAAACTCTCTGAAGTTTCTCAAGGTCTTCGGGTTCACGGTCGCGACGAAGAACGGAAAGTCCGTGTTCAAAATTTCCCTGCTCGGTGACACCGAAGAATTCTGCCGCCCACTGCGCATCCTCACCAAGGACGTCATGGAACTGCTGCAAAGACCACGCATAAAAGGCGCCTTCACGATGCTCGCCGGACAATTCATCTTCGCTATCAGCATCAAGTGCTGCTGCAAACCCGCCTTCAGGCGTGCGCAGTTCACGCAACATGAAGGACACGGTCTCACGAACAACGCGCTGCGCCAATGGGTTACCTGTGTGGACAAACCACATCGTGTACGCGTTAAGCAACAACGCATTGTCGTACAACATTTTTTCAAAATGTGGAACAGTCCACGTTGCATCGACGCTGTAGCGGGCAAACCCACCACCTAGTTGGTCGTACATTCCACCACGTGCCATACGTTCACAGGCAGCTTCCACCATTGCGGCAACACGGGGGTCGAGATCAAGACCATTCACGCGGCAATAGCCGTCGTAGTCCATGAGGAACTGAAGGACGAGACTTGGCGGAAACTTAGGCGCATCGCCATATCCGCCGTTCACAACATCAAATTGATTCGCTAACACATCAATTGCACGGTCAATCCCAGCTCGTACATCGTCCTTGGTCCACGAGGCGTTTCGATTCCAGTCAGCCATCTCGGAAAGTCGACTGACGATTCTGGAAGCAGATTCACGAACTCGCTCACGATCATTTGTCCATGCATCATGTAATCCAGAAAGTAACTGCACAAAAGACGGACTACCGTGACTTGGAGTTGCCGGAAAATATGTGCCGGCGTACCACGGCGCACGGTCGTGATCAAGCCAAACAGACATTGGCCATCCACCATGTCCTGTCATCGCTTGGGTTGCTTGCATATAGAGCGCATCCACAGCAGGAAGTTCTTCTCGATCAACTTTGACGTTTACAAAGTACTCATTCAAAATCGCAGCAACGTGAGGATTTTCAAAACTTTCATGCGCCATGACATGGCACCAATGGCACGCGCTGTAACCAACACTGAGAAAGATTGGGACATCTCGGCGACGAGCTTCGTCAAAAGCCTCGTCTCCCCATGGAAACCAATCAACAGGATTATCTGCGTGGGCCTGTAAATAAGGAGAGGTTGAGTTCTGCAAACGATTTGGCACGTTTCATTCTCGCATCTTTCGTGCACCGTACATACTGAGGAGTATGAGACGCACAATTCTTGTTGGGGCACTACTGATAGGAATAACGGCGTGCGTCACGAGTAATGCGGCGTCTGCGCCAGTATCCGTTACTTCTCACCCCAAGCAAGCCTCAACTACGTCATCGTCTGGAAACCGAGAATTTCGCCTCGTGGCATCAGGTGACATCTTGCTACACGAACGCACGTGGACTCAGGCTCGAGCCGACGGCAAGAACGGTAAATGGGATTTTTACCCGCAACTCGCCGAGATGAAGCGCATTACGTCAACCGCTGACTTGGCGATGTGCCACCTCGAAACTCCATTGAGCAAAATTGGTGGTCCTTATCGTGGCTACCCGATGTTTAATTCACCGCCACAAATCATGAGTACTGTCACGAAGCTGGGCTTCGACATGTGCGAACAAGCGTCAAACCATGCCTTTGATGCAGGTGCCGCTGGAATCAATCGGACTCTTGATTACCTAGACAAAGCCGGGATCGCGCACACAGGAACGTATCGCACCAAAGCTGAATCTCAAGTTCCACTGGTCATGAGAGTACGTACGGCGCATGGCGATGTGAAAGTCGGCATCATCGCCTCCACTTATGGATTCAATGGACTTCCCTACCCCAACGGCCAAAAATGGCGAGCAAATCAAATCGATGTGAAAAAGATTCTTGCCGATGCACGTGCTTCCCGTGCGGCCGGAGCTGAGGTAGTGATTGTGAAGTTGCATTGGGGCACTGAATACTCCACATCTCCGAGCACCTATCAAACATCAATCGCCAAAAAGCTCGCACAGAGTGGTTTGGTAAATCTCATTGTTGGTGATCATTCGCACTGCGTCCAACCGATCCAAAAAATCGGAAACATGTGGGTGGCTTATGGCCACGGCAACCTTCTTGCTGCGCAACGTGCACCAGCCACGGTCAAATCGGAAGGTGTTGTGACGCGCTGGACTTTCACCGAGAACTCATCCGGAACTTTCACCATTTCGAAGGCCGAGTATGCGCCGACATACATTACAGATGCATTTCCCATCAGAGTCCTAGACGTGAATCGCGCACTTCATACTGGAAAATGGGTCAGCACCACTAAGCCTCGTTTAAAGAAAGTGCTGGCACGCACAACAAAGACAATTAAATCGATGGGTGCCTCTGTCGAATTAATGCAGAATTGGTAATCATTCACCTGACACAATGAGCGTATGTACCAGCCAGCTCACTTTACGGTCTCTGACGTTGACCACATCCACGAGTTTGTCACTCACGTTGCTGCAGCTGACTTAGTCACTGTCGATGAATCCGGTCAACCACATTCAACATTGATGCCGTGCGTGTGGAAGTTAGACGAAACTGGCCATGGAGTTCTCTACATGCACATGGCGCGCGCGAACAAGCAATGGGAAAGCGTTCACAGCGGCGCACGCGCACTTGCCATTGTTCACGGTCCTCAGGCGTATATTTCGCCGAGTAACTACGCCGCTAAAGCTGAGCACGGCAAAGTCGTTCCGACATGGAACTACACATCAGTGCATCTGAGCGGGACAGTAGAGGTAAGCCAGGACCCGGAATACTTGCGTGAAATCGTTCGTGAACTAACCGACCATCACGAAGCAGGTCGCGAAAAGTCGTGGTCAATAGACGATGCCCCCGAAACGTACATGAACGCTCAACTCCGGGGCATTGTGGCAATCACTCTTCATGTTGATCGGGTCGAAGCCAAAGCAAAACTGAATCAAAACCGATCACAAGAAGATCAAAATGGTGTGATCGCAGATCTCGCTACCTCGACTCACGCCGAAGAACAATTGATCGCTACTTTGATGAGCAGCGACGGCAATAAACTGATTCGCTAGGTCGAACTAGGCTCATCAACGTGTAAGTGCCCAGGTCCACCGACAACCATGCCAGCTGTGAACTGAACTAATGTCCCAATGATGAGTGCAAGCATTGCAATCGACCACGACCCTGTCGTGTCACGCAATGCGCCCAAAGCAAACGGCCCAATTGCCGAAATGACATAGCCCCAACTCTGCATGAACGAACTGAGATCGCGCGCTGCATTTGTAGAGTCAGACTTTGTGATCACCATGGTAAGTGCGAGCGGGAATGACGAGCCCACACCAAGTCCCAAGCACATGACCCATACCCATGGCGCAAGTGTTGGCGCTTTCCACACACCAATCAAACCGATGAGGCTTACGCCAACAATTGCGGCAATGAGAATTCTCTGAGAAGAAAACTTTGCTGCGATTGGAGGCACAACGACCCCAGCTGGAACACCCGTCAAAATCATCAAAGAGACCATTGCGCCTGCCGTAGCTGGCGCGATACCGGCGTCTCGCAAAATTGTTGGTAGCCATCCGGCAAGCGAATGAAAATTGGTGGATTGGAAGCCGAAATACAACACGAGCCACCACGCCATTTTGTTACGCATGATGTAGCGATAAGAGCTTCGATTCGTCATCGGTGTGTTGTCAGTATGACCACGCTGAGTCCATAACCAGATTGCTAGGACAACAAAAGCTAAATCTGCCCAGATCGCTAGCGCATACTTCCACGAGCCGAAGTGATCGGATACTGGAAATGAAATCATTGCCGCGGTGGACGAAGAAACAGACATGGCTCCCACGTACAAGCCCATGACTAGGCCCACTCGTGCTGGGAAGTCTCGACGGGCGACTAGTCCACCAAGTACGTTTCCAATCGCTGCACCTATACCTGCGATGAATGTACCCAGGAGTAGTACTGATGTAAGCGAGACGAGACGAAGATTTCCACCGACAAACATCAAGCTGAGCGAAAGGGCAACAGCATGATTGGGACTCAAGAACGTAAGCAGCCGAGGAGCAATGAAGGCACCTAAAGCGAAACAAATGACGGGTAGAACGGTTAAGTAACTAGCCTGCGTTGCCGACATATGAAGTTCGCTGCGAATTTCAGGAAGTACCGGTCCTACGGACGTCACCATCGGGCGCAGGGTCATTGAAAATGCGACGAGTGGAAGAGCGCGAAATAGCACGGAAACCGTGGAGTCAACTTGGTCAACTGATTGCTTGCTCACAAACCCACCCTTTAGGCTGTCGAATACCTGCCACTCTAGCGGGGCTATGACAACAGGAAGAAGCCATGGCTATTGACTTGTCGCTTGACCAAGCCAAAGCGCTAGCGATTCACGCCCAGGGCTTGGCAGAGACTCCAGCGTCAACTAGCGTCAAGGCACTTGGCGCGATTCTTCCTTCACTCGGGGCAGTTCAGTTAGACACAATCTCCACTCTTGCTCGTTCGCATGAGTTGGTCCATTACGCCCGAAGCGCTGACGTTTCGCGAACGCAAGTGGAAGCTGCACTCTGGGCTGACCCCCCACACACATTTGAATATTGGTCCCATGCAGCATGCGTATTGCCTATGGAAATGTTCCCGTACTTTGCAACCCGTCGACGTGGATTTTTAGACAAGAAAAACACGTGGAACAACATGCCAAGCGCTAAAACGATAAGAACAGTTAAGAAACGTCTCTCAGAAAGTTCAGCTACTGCAACCGAACTTGGTGGCGCTAAAAAAGGTGGCGAATGGTGGGATTGGTCTGAAACAAAGGAAGCTCTCGAATGGCTACTCGCCATTGGCGAAGTTGTGTGCACTCAAAGAATTGGGTGGCGCCGCGTCTACTCGCTGACCCAGGATTCAGTTCCTGGTCACCTGTTGAATTCTGATTCGTGGATCACTCACAAGGGAATTACAGGACCTAGCGATGATGAGTGCATACGAGCCCTGCTTCTTGATTCCATCCGTACCCTCGGCGTGGGAACTGAGAACGACTTAATCGATGTTCATCGCCTGTCTGGATGGCATACGAATCGTTCACACGTGCGAAAGATTCTGGCGCTTGCAGTAGAAAGTGGGGACATCGTCCCTGTGACTGTGCGCGGATGGACCGATCCAACATTTGCTTCGCCTTCGTGGCTAAAGCAACTCGACAAAAGGTCACTCACCACTGATTCGACGACCACTCTGTTGTCGCCGTTTGATTCGCTCGTGTGGCATCGGGAACGCGTTGCTCGCCTGTTCGGGATGGACTACCGACTCGAGGCGTACACGCCAGCGGCCAAGCGTATTTATGGATACTTTGCGATGCCTGTTTTGCACGAGGGGCAACTTGTTGCTCGCGTGGACCCAGGTCGAATTAAGGATGGCCGAGAAACAGCAATGGTGGCGAAGACGGTCACCTTTGAAACAAGCGCCAAGGGTGTAGTCCCAACTGAAGCGATTACCGGAACTGCTCAAGCGTTAGTTCGCGCGGCCACGTGGGTCAATGCACAGCGCGTGGAACTTGGTGACATCAAGCCAACGAGCGCCCAGCCAAAATTGGCCAAGGCGCTCGCGGCTGCGCAACGCTAAGTATTAGCTGGCTTTGCCCAGTTCAACTAAACCAAAGTCGTAACCTCGGCGTCGATAAATCACGCTTGGAAGTCCTGAAGATTCATTTTCAAACAGGAAGAAATCATGACCGATGAGTTCCATTGCCTCGACTGCTTGCTCTACGGACATCACAGCAGTTTCAATGTTCTTGGTACGCACCACGAGTGGGCCTGACTCCAAGACAATCGTTGGATCCTCAATGTCTTCTGGTTCCGATACCGCAACTTCTGGTGCGATGGAATCATTCAGGTGCGGACGTTGGTGACGAACAGAGCGGCGTCGTTCGTGCATTCTGCGAAAGCGCTCTTCAAGCTTTGCGTATGCCAATTCCAATGCAGCGTACTTATCTGAAGCATGTGCTTCGGCACGCAAGAATGGTCCGCTGCCGGTACAGGTCAATTCAACTTCATACGCGCGATCGTGTTGTCGTGGATTGGCTTCGTGCGAAACTTCAACATCTATTCGATGAACCGGAACCGAAAATCTCTCGATTCGACTGACCTTGTCAGTAACAAACTCTTTAAAGCGTTCCGAAACATTGGAGTGGCGTCCATGGATCACGATTTCAAGAGGTCCATCGTGCAGTGTTTTAGTCATTGCAGTGCTCCTTAAACAGCGAAACTCTGCAACGCGAATGCGTTGCAGAGTTGTTGAAGTATGACGCCCACCTGGCCGACCTGATCTTCGACCCCACATCCGCCTGCTGAAGTCCTCGCAGCTTTTTGCCACTAATGACCTTCTCTTGCTTAAGGTAATCATCTGGATTACCGGCAAGGCAGGACTTACTTCTAAACCGCACCGTGCTCAACGATTGACTCGTCTTACGTGGACCGCTTTGCCTGCGACTGGCATCGGCTTGCAACAGACCAACTTCGAAGAACTGGTCTGCTACGCAATCACGGACCCAGGTGGGCGCCATAACTAAAGGTAACCCCTATTTCGACTGGCGCATAGTGAAATCACAAAAACTCGATCTGCCCCAGCTTTCTTAAGGGCACGTGCACATTCTTGGACTGTGGACCCCGTAGTCACAACATCATCAAGAACAACGAAATCACCCTGCACTGGCCGGATACTGCGAATGGCTCCGGTCAGATTGGCGCGACGTTCATCAGCCGTCAAGCCCACCTGATCCCGTACCGTGCGAGTCAACCGCAACACCGGGACCACTGTCACATCGCGACGTCGTCGAACAACCTGACGACTGAGCTGCCCTATCGTGTCGAACCCTCGATCACGAACTTTTTCAGGCGAGGTTGGTGCCGGAACGATTCGACTTGCGCGTGGCAGCATCAAATCGACAATCTGCGAAAGGCCATAGACATCGCTTCGCGCTCCCGATTTGTATCGCACTACCGAGTCTCGTAACCAGCCCTCGTACTGACCGGCAGACACTACCTCGAGTGTCGGTGAGCGAAGGTCGAATGACGCGATCTGAATTGCCGAGCGGCAACCCAGGCACAAGTGTGAGCCAAGAGATTTGCAGCCAATACACATCGGCGTAAAAAGTAGGTCAATCAGCATCAGATCATCGTGCAACCCGAAACATTAACACCAAGAAGCAAGAAGCTTTACTGTGTGTGTAAGCCTGTTGTGAATTACTTCGTCATCGTGCCTGTGAATGGCGAGCGGCCTAACACAAACGCTTCCCACGGACCAAAAGCTTTTTTCACTACTGCTTCTCGGGTCGTACCGCTGACGCCTACCAAGATGTTTCCGTAACCATCGTTGGCTATGGATTGTGCACCCAGAGGTGCGGCCTCACTTGTAACTTGGCCATCGGAAACATCTACTGAAAGTAACTCTTGGTACGTCTGAGTATTTCCGCCTAAGACTTCAATTGTGTTCGGCCCTGACCATGCAATGTCAGCAATCGTCACGATCGAACGCTCTACTCGATGAATCTGGGTTATGCGAATTCCATTGTCTTCATGTACAAGAATTCCTACGGCGAGTGAGTCCGATGTTCCTGAACGATAGTTGAGTGCGACTCGGGTGCCATCGTGTGCAACAACGATTTGTCGGATAGCGATGACATCTCCGATTGGCGTAGCCTCAACCGTTACCGGCACCTTTGTTCCATCGCGGAGATAGCTCAAAATCCCATGACCGTTGTCTGCTACAAAAATGTTGCCTTGTCGGTCCCAAGACGGTTTGGACAAATATTCACCCTGCGCAATTCGCGCCAGACCATTACCTAGCGACGAAGCGACTAGCAAACTCTTTCCATCACTAGTCGTGGCTGCAAATGATTGGCCATCGCTAGAAACAGCAGCCGATCCCAATGGCGCCAAAGCCGCAGCGGACACTGATGTCACCACTACTTCGCGTTTGTCATCCAATCGAATCAGTTGCGAATCTCGAACCACAAAAGTTCCAACACGATCTGGATTTGGTCGAATCGAATAGCGGGTCCAGTCTGCTTGTGTCTGGATATTCTTCACACCAGGAATCTTGAGCGGCTGCCCTAGGACTGTGACGCGAACGCCAGTTACGCCCGGAATGGCTGACAACGTAGAGACCAGTTGAGCGGAGAGCTCACTTCGCTCAACTTTGGTTGCGGCAAGCACTTCTGCAGAGAGGTCGACCTGAGCGATCCCCGAATTCACAGGAACTGAACCATAAGAAAGTTTCGTGCCAGAAGGAAATGCCGAATGGGCAGCTTGCGCGAGCGATGTTGGTGGTCCTTCAAGGAGCGCGCGAGTCACGCTTGTCGCAGTTCCAACAGAACTGGCCGGCAACACGATCGAGTGAGGAATTAAAGCAGTCGAATCTTCATTGAGGAAATAGACCGAAAATGGGCGGAAGCTTCGATCGAAGTCCGAACGCGACAACAACAAACCGTTGTCAACACTTGAAATTCGCCATTGATTACCCGTGTCTTTGACGAGCCCGAAATTTGCAAACACAGTTTCTGCATGACTACTGAATGTCAGATGTCCATCTGCAGAAACAGAGCTATCAAGTGGTGCGGCAAGTTTTACTACCTCGCCCGACTCAGTGAGTGACATCGAATTGCTGTCGTAGATCTTGATCCCAGTCGCCGGGTTCCACGCGGCGGCTGCTTTAGTCGTGAGATATTGACGCGCAATAGCGAACGTGCTGGTCGAATCGGCACATGCATCAAGGAATCCATGAATGATGGCTTCTGGTTCCATGTTGGCCACCGGAGGCCGAGCAATAACTCGGATGAACTGGTCACTTCCGCCAATGATGTCTTCACCTTGATGGATAGCGCTGGTCGTTGGAATGCCACCACATGCTGCGAGCAGGAGAACTGAAAGCGGCAGCAAACGTTTAAACAGCCTCACGAGACACCTCGATTGCAGGACTATCGAAGTGTCCATGCGGCACCAAAGGGAGGGTTAACACAAAATGCGCGCCTGCTCCACGATGCCCACCGACATCTATGCGTCCGCCATGAAGTGCGGCATCGTCCGCTGAGATCGCCAGACCAAGTCCTGTTCCACCTAAGGTTCGAGTCCGTGAAGGGTCTGCTCTCCAGAATCGACTAAACACTCGCTCGTAATCCGCCGGAGCAATGCCGTGTCCTTGATCCCGCACACCAACAGAAGCGCACTGCGCATTGTGCTCTACCGAAATCTGTACCGGCTTGCCTTCGCTGTGCTCAATAGCATTTGCGATCAAGTTTCGAACTACTCGACTTACTCGTCGGGTGTCAGCTTCAATGAAAACTGGACCGTCCGGCGCTGTAAAAATTAATTCCGATTGATGTGACGTAGCAATTTCTTCGTACTCATTAATTACCGACAACGTCATTGCATGCAAATCGAGTGGTGCTGTTTCGAGTTCGGCAGCGCCGGCGTCAATGCGACTAATTTCCAAAAGGTCGCTGAGCATGACATCAAATCGATCAACTTGGTTGCGCAGCAACTCTGCTGATCGCGCGGTTGCGGGATCCAAGTTGCCACGTTGGTCATAAATCATTTCGCTAGCCATGCGAACTGTTGTTAGCGGT
Source organism: Actinomycetota bacterium (assembly GCA_947447095.1). Lineage (GTDB taxonomy): Bacteria > Actinomycetota > Actinomycetes > S36-B12 > UBA5976 > UBA5976. The sequence goes on from CANFIL010000020.1 coordinate 11,917, forward strand.
GTACGCAATTCATGCGACACATCAGAAACGAATCGCTGTTGTACATGCGAAAGGCGCTCAAGGTTAATGATTTGAGTTTGCAAACTCTGAGCCATTTCATTGAACGAGCCGGCCAATCGGGCAAGATCGTCTTCGCCACGAACCTGCATTCGTCGATCAAATTCACCGGAGGCAAGATCTTCAGCAATAAGGGCCGCTTCGCGCACGGGAGCGGTGACTCGAGAGGTGATAAACCCGACGAGCAATCCAATACCAATCATCAGCAACAAGCCTGTGACGAATACAGCTCGGCGTACAAGGTCAATTGTGTTTTGTTCTGATTCAAGTGGGAACAGCAAGTACAACTCGTACGCCCCCACTTGCGGAATCACGATTGGCGCACCAACGACAATTCCTGGACGAGTGGTTCCGTCTTCATACTTAATGGTTGAGTATTGCCACAGTTGTCGACTTTGCTTTTGAACTGCGGTGCGTAAACCAATAGGCACCGACATCTCGGCAACAAGCTTGGTTCCGCGCTCCGGTTGTCCCAAAAGCGATGGATCACTAAGCAGGAGTGCGTCAAACAAACCCGGTGAGCCCGAGCGAACTGCAAGCGCCGTGATCGCTGAGTCCACGAGTCGTGTGGCGTTTGGCACCGACAAACCAGTATCCGATGCGTTGAGCAACCGCTGAACTTCAAGTTGAGCAGCAGTTGCTTCCGAAATCGAAGCTCGTTCTTTTGCTTGCAACAATCCGCTTGTGACGCGATTAAGGAGAAGTGCGCCAACTAGTCCGAGCACTACTGCGGTAATTGCGAGCGCGATGACGACTAGGCGTAACTGCAGATGTCGACGCCAGTACGAACGAATCGGACCCAGGATAGTCACGAATTAAACAGATCCAGCCTTGTATCCAACACCGCGGACTGTCAGCACAATTTCTGGTCGTTCCGGATCAAGCTCAATTTTTGCACGCAAACGCTGCACATGAACGTTCACTAGTCGGGTGTCTGCGGCATGTCGATACTCCCAAACGTCTTGCAGCAAAACTTCGCGCGTGAACACTTGCCATGGTCGGCGAGCTAGTGTCACGAGAAGTTTGAACTCAAGTACGGTCAAAGAAATTTCCACATCCCCACGGCGCACAGTGTGACCGGCAACGTCGATGACAAGATCACCAATTGTAATTTCTTGACTTGATGGCGACTCGACCGTCCGAAGACGCGCACGCACTCGAGCAATTAATTCCTTGTTGTTTTTCAGCGGCTTGATGATGTAGTCATCTGCACCTGACTCAAGTCCAGTGACGACATCTTGCGAATCACTACGTGCCGTGAGCATCACGATTGGTACGCCACTTTCTTGGCGAATCGATCGGCAAATATCAATACCGTCGCGACCTGGGAGCATGAGATCCAAAAGAACCAAGTCTGGTTGAACGCGACGGAATACATCCATCGCTGCAAGACCATCGGAACAAAATGATGGTTCAAACCCTTCAGCACGCAAGGCGATACCGGTGATCTCAGCAATAGCTGGATCGTCTTCGATGACCAGAATGCGGTGTGCCATTGAGTTGCTCCTTTCGAACCTTGGGGTAAATCTACCTCAAGATAACGGTTCGCTAACAGTCCGATAACACCCACGGACTAGGGTTAAACCGTGCCCTTCTTAGACCTGATCCAGCGAATTAAGCATGAAATCGCCAAATTTGGGGCTGTTGGGCTGGCTGCGTATGTCATCGACGTGGGTATTTTCAACTTTCTGCGGTTTCACGATGGACAAGGCCCGCTTTTTGATAAGCCACTAACAGCCAAGGTCATCAGTGCGAGTGTGGCTACAACCTTTGCGTATTTTGCAAATCGCCATTGGACATTTAGTCACCGACAGAAAACTACTTTCAAGCGCGAATACGCACTCTTCTTCTTGCTCAATGCCATCGGCATGGGGATCTCGCTGTTGTGTCTTTGGCTAACACATTACGTTTTGAATTTCACTTCCCCATTGGCTGACAACCTCAGCGCTAACGGAGTGGGACTCATTTTAGGAACTGTGTTTCGTTTCTGGAGTTATCGCAAGTGGGTATTTCTCGAACACTCTGATCATGCAATAGTCGGCGACTGACGATCTGCAATAAGAAAGACACCGAATACTGCGGGATGAAGTGAACGCAATTCAAGGCGCCCTCCGTCGGCAGCAACCTGACGACGTGCCCACGCCAAGCCAAGTCCCGTTCCACCTGATGTAGCACCTTGCGACATCAACGTGCCTCGCACTTCTTCTCGAATGCCGGGACCTTTATCTCCGACTTCAATAAGCACCCACGTTTGATAATCGGTGGCGCGCAGGTATGTTGTGCCCGCTCCATACTTCAGCGAATTGTCCAAGAGCACCGACAGTACAAGTTCTTGAACGCCAATTGTTCCCAAAGCCATCAATGACTTGTCGCATTCAACAGTCAGGTCCCGACCCGCGGCCAGATACTGATCTTTCCATCGTCGCGTTTCGTCTCGAATCAATGTGTCAACCGAAAATGAAGTCAATGTACGGTCGCTTGATGAACGCCATGTGGTGAGCAGATCTTCCACCATGTTCACCAGGCGCTCGACCTGTCCCAAAGCTGCTTGAGCATCAATGTTCACATCTTGGCCTTGCGTGCGTCGTTCGATTTCTTCGAGCCGCAAAGACAAAGCTGTGAGTGGTGAACGAAGCTGGTGAGAAACGTCTGCTGCAAGAGTGCGCTCAGCATCAAGGCGACGACGAGCAGCAGTCGCAGTTGCGTAGAGGGCCTGCAACGTTTCGTCGAGTTCTGGAATGTTAGTTGGGGACGGCACAACATTAAATTCGCGATTAGCAATGCGTCGG
>CANFIL010000021.1 GCA_947447095.1 Actinomycetota bacterium
CGTCAAAATCAAAGAATTCAGTGATGTGTACTCGAGTACATCCACATCATTCAGCAATTGACGGTAAGCCTCGACAAAATCATTGTCGTGTTCACGCAAAGCAGTGATCAACGCGGCGAAATAAAACTCGCTATCAGTATCGCCTTCCATAACGTCAATCAAATCTGGATCAATAAGCGAGTTCAACAATTCACCACGAGGAATTCCACCATTGTGGCAAAACGCAATTGGACCTGCTGGGCCAGACTTAATGAACGGATGAGTGTTGGGCAAACACACCTGAAGTTCTTCTGTAGCCCATCGCAAATGCACAATGCCATCCGTCGACTTCGTCTCGCCAGTTGCCTTTGCGTACGCATCAGATTCGTGCGCTGCCTTGACGTCGCGTACCAATTCGATGTGACCATTACTGTCGAAAGCCATTCCCCAACCATCTTGATGAATACGGCTGAGTTCGCGCAATGCATCAGCATCAGATGCGAGTGCTTCGTTAACAGTCAATGGTGCTGGCGAATGCCAGGCAAAAAGACGACACATATCGTTCCCTTAATTAGTACGTAGTGAAAGTATTTGCTCGTGCCCACGCTAGCCCATTGGCTTGCGCCTTTGCGTTTTCTGCACGTCGTGACGCCAAATAACAGCGACCCATCAGGTCACCCAGTGTGTCCATTAGTACCTGATCGCGTTCGAGTAGATCGAGCGCCTCAAGCTGTGTGCGAGGTAGCGGCTGTACACCGCAGGCCTTCTTTTCTTCGTCGCTGAGAAGTTCTGGATCGCGATGTGCAGGTAGCGGTGGAACTAAACCGCGCTCTACGCCATCAAGTCCAGCCATAATCAGCCCGGCCAGTGCCAAGTATGGATTTGCCGATGCGTCGCTGGCCTTGAGTTCAATGTTCGTGGACTGTTCTTCGCGACCCTTGAATGGGCTCGCCACTCGCACGGTACATTCACGATTGTCATAACCCCAGGCAACAGTTGACCCAGCCCAAGCATGAGGCGCAAGACGCTCAAACGACACGTACGACGGACACGTCAGTCCAACGAGTGCAGGTAGGTGCTCCAAAATGCCAGCAATGAACGATGCACCAAATTCGGAAATCTTTGTGGGATCTTCCTTGTTGTAGAGCAGGTTGTGCTTTCCCTTCCACACGCTGAAGTGCAAGTGCGCTCCGGAACCAACTTCATTTTCATATGGCTTCGGTGAGAACGATGCCATCAGACCATGCTGAACTTCTGCAGTTCCACGAATGGTGTCGCGGAACTTTAACTGGTTATCAGCAGCAGAGAGGGCGTCGGTGTACTTGATAACAATTTCAAGTTGACCATTTCCGTATTCGTTAATGGCTTGCTCAACGATGTAACCCTGAGATGTCAGGTTGTCGATCATGTCGTTCAAGACGTGGCTTGCACGATCCAAACCTGCGGTTGAATAACACGATGCGTTGGCCCACGGAATCGGATTCTCACGAGTGCCTTCGGCCATGTAGAACTCATTTTCAAAAGCGGCCTTGATTTCAATTCCAGATTCAGCGGCCTTCGCAATTGCTCGCTTGAGGACGGTACGGGTGCAGCCACCCCATTCCGAGCCATCGGGCCACCGCAAATCGCCAATGACACTCGCAGTGCTATCAACCCAAGGAAGCTCAGTGTAAGTATCTAAGTCAGGAACAATGCGAACTTCGCCGACAGGTTCCATGCCTTCGACCGAGACCAAGTCTTCAAAAAGATTCACCGCATTCTGCGCGCGAGTCAGGCCAATGCCTTCGTCAATTTTTCCCGCGAACTGTGAGCCAGTTGTGCCTTTGGCGCGAATGACGCCACTTGGATCGCAATACACAAAACGAACATTGCGAATGTCTTTGTCGATTACACGCTTGAGTGGATCTTTAGCCATGTCCCGATACTAGGGCGAGATTAGCCAACGTGAAAGGCAAATGCTTGAGCCATTGCGTCATCAATTGCCTCGAGAGCCAATGCAACACGAGTCTCAACAGTGCCATCCAGCGCCACCCAGGATCGACCAGTGGCTATGAGCTCGTCTTCAAACTCACGGGTCATGGTTTCGCGAAGGTTTTCGCTGTCTCGGATTGCGTCTTGGACAAAGGTCACTCCGTCAGGCTGAGTCACGAAGTAGATTCGATTGGGATTATTGGCTGGCATCGGCAAGCGTGCCTTATCCCCCATGTATCGACGCTCCCAGATGAGTGTGGCAAAAACATCAGTGTCACAGCACACAACCGGCCCACCGGTTCGAGCCGCAACATCTTCAAGCTGTTGTTGAACTACTGCGATTTCGACGAAGTCTGTTGTGGTCCATGGAACTTCATATTCCATTTTGCCGATCGCTTCTGCCTGTTCGCGCTTACGCATTGTCAGGTCACGACCATATTCGCGAATGTAGTTGGTCTGCACGAAATCGCCGCCGCGCTTAATGAGTTCTGCTTGAACCGCGAGTGACGTTGTCGTTGTACCAGTTGATTCCGCACCAACAAAGACTGCGCGAATCGCCAAGAGTTCTCGAGTTCCCGGACCGAGAAGGTGCCAGTTTCCAATAAGGTCAGCGCGAATCTGAGTCGATGAGACGGGAACGATCGCTCGCTCGGGATCGTAACTGTAATGATGCAAGCCCAGCATCGCGGCGAACTGTTCGCCACTTTGCTCTGACGTCACCAACAAGTCCACTGGCGGCGTCTGTCGCAGATGCCCTTCGATGACGCGCGAGTTCGATTTCACGACTGCTGAGTCTGTTGGATCGTACGGTGTGGATTCGTACCCGTGAACGATCGTCATGGCCGATTCGGCTACGCCTTCAGCGATGCAATCTTGCTCAAGTGCTTTCGCGCGTAATTCTGCGCTGAAGCGATCATGCGGCTGACCCAACACAACGACAACGACGTGATCGCGTTTTTGGATCGCGGCCTTGATTAACTTCACGTGACCCATGTGGGGTGGATTAAAAGTCCCCGTGACCAAAGCGGCTGGCATATCCCAAAGCCTAGTCGCAATTTTCGGACATAAAAAACGAGGAGATCAGCACTCGTAAGTACTGATCTCCTCGAAAGAGAGTGCGATCGATTAACGACCTGCAGCGCCTTCTACGTAATCGCTGTCACCAGTCTTAACCCATGACATCAACTTGCGAAGTTCGCGGCCGGTTGCCTCGATTGGATGAGCTTCACCCTTAGCGCGAAGCGCCTTGAACTCTGGTGCGCCCGCATCCTGATCGTCGATGAAGCGCTGTGCGAACTTGCCCTGCTGGATGTCGGTGAGGACATCCTTCATTGCTGCCTTCACATCTGCACTGATAACGCGTGGACCTGAAACGTAGTCGCCATATTCAGCGGTGTCAGAAACTGACCAACGCTGCTTGGCAATGCCACCTTCGTACATCAAGTCAACGATGAGCTTGAGTTCGTGCAAGCACTCGAAGTAAGCAACTTCTGGCTGGTAACCAGCTTCAACAAGTGTTTCGAAGCCAGCCTGAACGAGTGCCGATGCGCCACCACAAAGAACTGCCTGCTCGCCGAACAAGTCGGTTTCGGTTTCTTCGGTGAATGTGGTCTTGATGCCACCGGCGCGAAGTGCACCGATGCCAGCTGCGTATGAGAGCACCAATGGCCAAGCGTTGCCAGTTGCATCCTGCTCAACAGCCACGATCGCTGGAACGCCTCGACCGGCGACATACTCACGACGCACCAAGTGGCCTGGGCCCTTTGGAGCAGCCATGCAGACGTCAACGTCAGCAGGAGGCGTGATGTAACCGAAACGGATGTTGAATCCGTGCGCGAAGAACAGTGCGTCGCCAGCCTTGAGGTTTGGCTCAACTGATTCTGCATATACGGTGCGAGCAACGTGATCTGGTACCAACATCATGATGACGTCGGCTTCAGCAGCTGCAGTTGCTGGATCTACAACACGTAGACCTTCAGCTTCAGCCTTTGCGCGGCTCTTTGAGCCCTCGGCAAGACCAACGCGTACGTCAACACCACTGTCGCGCAAGCTCAACGCATGTGCGTGACCCTGGCTGCCGTAGCCAATGACGGCTACCTTACGACCCTGGATGATCGACAGATCTGCGTCATCTTCATAAAACAATTCGGCCACGGTTACTCCTTAGTTCCTTCTGCTGAATTCTAGTGTCTTGCGTTACTAGCCTCGAACCGCACGGTCGCCGATTGCACGACCACCGCGGGCCAAAGCCACAACGCCAGATTGAACGATTTCCTTGATTCCGTAAGGCGCCAAGGCCGCTACGAAAGCTTCGAGTTTGTCGCGCGAACCAGTAACTTCAATTGTCACTGCTTCCCCACTGACATCGACAATGCGCCCGCGGAAGACTTCGACGTGCTGCATGATTGCGGCGCGATGGCTGTCATCGCCACGCATCTTGATCAACATCAGTTCGCGTCCGATTGCGGTGCTGTCGTCCATTTCAACGATTTTGAGAACGTTGATGAGTTTGTTGAGTTGCTTAGTGATCTGCTCAAGAGCTTGGTCATCCACATCGACAACGATGGTCATTCGCGAAACATCTGGAGTTTCAGTTGGACCAACTGCCAATGATTCGATGTTGTACGCGCGACGCGAGAACAGCGCCGAGATACGAGCCAGTACGCCCGGCTGATCCTGCACAAGTACAGAGAGTGTGTGACGTGCCATGACTTATGCCTCCTCTCGTTCCCACTTGGGCGCAAGATCGCGTGCGAATTGAATTTCGTCATTGCTCATGCCGGCTGCGACCATTGGCCACACCATGGCGTCACGGTGAACACGGAAGTCGATGACAACAGGAACGTCATTGGTTTCCATTGCCTTTTCGATCGCCTTATCGATTTCGTCGGCTTCCGTTACACGTAGTCCCAAGCAGCCGTAGGCGTCTGCGAGCTTTACGAAGTCTGGGAATGAGTGCGAGTGCAAATCAGTGTTGCTGTAGCGCTCGTTGTAGAACAAGGTCTGCCATTGACGAACCATGCCAAGTGACGAGTTGTTGATCAAGGCGACCTTGATTGGAATGTCATTGATTGTGCAGGTAGCTAGTTCTTGGTTAGTCATCTGGAAGCAGCCATCGCCATCAACGGCCCACACTGCCTTGTCAGGGCAGCCAACCTTGGCGCCCATAGCTGCAGGAATTGCGTAGCCCATCGTGCCCAAGCCGCCACTGTTGATCCACGTATTCGGATTTTCGTAGCCGATGAATTGCGCAGCCCACATTTGATGCTGTCCAACCCCGGAAGTGTAGATCGCATCAGGTCCAACGATCTTGCCAAGGCGCTCAATCACAAGTTGTGGCGACAACGTGCCGTCAGTTGGTAAGTCGTAACCAACTGGATACGTTTCGCGCAGATTATTAAGCGTCTTCCACCACGGAGTGAGATCAGCACGGTTGCCTGCATCGAATTCGGCAGTGACCGCAGGCACAAGCTGAATCAATGCCTCACGAACGTCGGCAACGATGGGAATGTCAGCTACGCGGTTCTTGCCAATTTCCGCTGGATCGATGTCGATGTGAATGACGCTTGCACGTGGAGCAAACGACGAAAGTTTGCCAGTGACGCGGTCATCAAAGCGGGCGCCTAGCGTGATGAGCAAATCACTTTGCTGTAACGCGCCTACTGCTCCAACACTTCCGTGCATGCCAGGCATGCCCATGTGTTGTGGGTGACTATCAGGGAATGCGCCACGAGCCATCAAGGTTGTGACAACTGGAATTCCGGTCAGATCAGCGAGCGCGCGAAGTTCCTTGTTGGCACCTGCGCGAATGACGCCGCCGCCAACATAAAGAACAGGGCGCTTAGCCTCTACGATCATGCGTGCAGCTTCTTTGATCTGTCGCGCATGTGGCTTTGTGGTCGGCTTGTAGCCAGGCATGTCCACAAACGCTGGCCAATCGAAAGTGGTTTCATTTTGGAGCGCGTCTTTGCTGATGTCGACAAGGACAGGACCAGGTCGGCCAGTGCTCGCCAAGTGGAATGCTTCCTTGATTGCGCGTGGAATATCGTCAGCATTAGTAATCAAGTAGTTGTGCTTGGTGATCGGCATAGTGATGCCGCGAATGTCAGCTTCTTGGAATGCGTCGCTACCAATTGCCGCGGACGAGACCTGGCCAGTGATCGCAACAAGTGGAACCGAGTCCATGTGCGCGTCAGCAATTGGCGTGACGAGGTTTGTGGCACCAGGGCCGGACGTTGCCATGCATACGCCAACGCGACCCGTGGCAGCGGCGTATCCCTGGGCAGCGTGACCGCCACCTTGTTCATGTCGCACCAAGATGTGGCGAACTGACTTTGAGTCCATTAGGGGGTCATAGGCGGGAAGAATTGCACCGCCGGGGATTCCGAAAACAACCTCGGCTTCAACTTGCTCGAGGGATCGCACCAATGATTGGGCGCCTGTGATCTTTTCAGACATAACTGTCTTGCCTTCCTTGTGAGGATCGCTCACATCGGTCTTGCGCCCCTGCGCCATGGTGGCTCGTAACAGGGGGTGCAATCGGTTTGCTTGTGGCGTACCGGCTGCGTCCCCCAACCATAGAGCAAATAAGCCCGATTCGTCACATTCAGCCAATCTGGTGGTGAACCACGGGTGAACAAGTTGTAACCTCAATATCAAGAAACAACGGCGTTTCTTGACTGTGCGAAAGGGTCGTCATGACCAAGTATGTCTATGACTTTTCTGAAGGCGATAAGGACCAAAAGGACCTTCTTGGCGGCAAGGGTGCAAACCTTGCAGAGATGACCCGATTGGGTCTGCCAGTGCCTCCAGGCTTCACGATCACAACTGAGGCTTGCCGAGAATATTTGGCCGCTGGAGAAGCCCCCGCTGCATTGCGCGTTGAGGTAACTATGGCATTGCGACGCCTTGAAGATGCATTAGGTAAGCGTCTCGGCGATGTTCACGATCCGCTTCTTGTCAGCGTACGTTCCGGTGCAAAGTTTTCTATGCCCGGAATGATGGAGACCGTACTCAACGTCGGTCTTAATGATTACTCAGTCAACGGCTTAACTGAAGCCAGCGGCAATGCACGCTTTGCATGGGATTCATACCGTCGCCTCATTCAAATGTTTGGGAAGACCGTTCTTGATATCGAAGGCGAAGAGTTTGCGCACGCGCTCGCGCAGGCACTGACAAAGGCCGGCGTAACCTCCGAAGTGGACCTAGACCCTGAACAACTTAAAGGACTTGTCGAAGATTTCAAGGCAATTGTCCGCAAGCACACCGGTCGCGATTTCCCGCAAGATCCTCGCGAACAACTTGATCTTGCTGTCAACGCTGTTTTCAACTCGTGGAACACCGAACGTGCTCGCTTGTATCGTCGTCGCGAACGCATCCCACACGACCTAGGAACAGCTGTCAACATCTGCAGCATGGTTTTTGGAAATCTTGGGGAAACGTCAGGCACAGGTGTTGCCTTCACGCGTGACCCGGCCACAGGCACCGCTGGTGCATACGGTGACTACTTGCCGAACGCACAAGGCGAAGATGTCGTTGCCGGTATCCGCAACACGTTTAGTCTCGATGAACTCAATCGCACAGATCCTGCATCGTTCAACGAATTGATGACGATCATGCGCAAGCTCGAAACGCATTACCGCGATTTGTGTGACATTGAGTTCACTGTTGAGCGAGGCAAACTATGGATGCTACAAACGCGCGTAGGTAAGCGAACCGCAGCCGCCGCGTTCCGGATTGCCACTCAGCTCGTGGACGAACAGCTCATCACGATGGATGAAGCTCTTACTCGCGTCACAGGTAGCCAATTGGCACAGCTGATGTTCCCGCAATTTGATGCAAAGACGAAGGTTGTTCCAGTAGCTACTGGTATGGCCGCGTCCCCTGGCGCTGCCGTAGGCCGCGTTGTCTTTGACTCCAAGACTGCAGTCGCATGGGCCGAACGCGGCGAGCGTGTAGTTCTCGTGCGGCGTGAGACAAACCCTGATGACCTCGAAGGCATGATTGCCGCAAACGGCATTTTGACCTCGCGTGGTGGCAAGACGTCGCACGCCGCCGTTGTTGCACGCGGCATGGGTAAGACCTGTGTTTGTGGCGCTGACGATATTGACGTTCAAGTCAACGACAAGACGGCAACTATTGGTGATCTCGTTATTCGTGAAGGCGACATGATCTCGATCGATGGATCGACCGGCCAAGTTTTTACCGGCGAACTCGATGTCGTTCCATCACCAGTCTCGAATTACCTCGAACACGGCCTAGAAAAAGCTGTCCAAACGGTTGATGAGGCAACTGCCGCTCTCGTTAAAGCAGTCGATCGCATCCTGGCTCACGCTGATGATGTGCGACGACTTCGAGTGCGCACCAACGCCGATACTGCCGAAGATGCAGCATGGGCACGCAACCTTGGAGCTGAAGGTATCGGTCTGTGCCGAACTGAACACATGTTCCTTGGCGATCGCCGAGTACTCATTGAACGCGTGATCCTTGCCGACAACGATGCTGATCGCAATACGGCCCTCGAGGCTCTTCTGCCAATGCAGCAGACAGACTTCGAACAGATCCTGACATCAATGGATGGCCTCGCCGTCACGATTCGTCTGCTTGATCCCCCACTTCACGAGTTCTTGCCAGATCGTGCCGACCTCATGGTCGAGGTCGCACTTGGCAACGAGCGTGGCGAAGACATGAGTAAGCAAGAGTTCCTCCTTGCAGCTGTTGAACGCCTGCATGAATCAAATCCAATGCTTGGCCTTCGTGGCGTGCGCCTTGGATTGATCGTTCCTGGCCTATTCGCACTTCAAGTCAAGGCACTCGCCTATGCAGCAATCTCGCGCATGCGCGCCGGCGGGAATCCACAAGTTGAAATCATGATCCCGCTAGTTGGTTCAGTCATGGAACTTCACTTGATCCGCGATGAAATCGATGTCTTGCTTGCTGATATCGCCAAGAAGGAAAACATTGAATTGCCATTCAAGATCGGCACAATGATTGAACTTCCACGCGCAGCCCTGACAGCACAACGTGTTGCTGAGGCCGCCGAGTTCTTCTCGTTTGGAACTAATGACCTGACGCAAACAACGTGGGGCTTTAGCCGCGACGACGTTGAAGCGGCGTTCTTTGCGACGTACTTGGACCGAGGCATCTTCACCGTTTCGCCGTTCGAATCACTCGACGTCGACGGCGTTGGTGCACTCATCAAGATCGCAGTCGAAAAGGGACGCGCTACTCGCCCAGACATCAAGCTTGGTGTGTGTGGTGAACACGGTGGCGATCCTGAATCCATCAAGTTCTTCCACGAAGTTGGGCTCGACTATGTTTCTTGTTCACCATTCCGTGTGCCAGTTGCACGCTTGGAAGCTGGTCGAGTGAGTGTGCTCGGCGCTCTATAAGTTCTCGATATAAAGAAAGCCCGTCAGCGTTGTGCTGGCGGGCTTTCTTTATTGAATTTCGATTATGACTAGTCGCACACAGCGCCACGTGAAGCCGAGCCGACGAGCTTTGAATACTTACTCAATACGCCGCGGTCGTACTTGTGTGGAATTGGAGTCCAGCTGTTTCGACGTTCTTGAAGAACTGCATCATCAACCAAGAGATCCAAAGCGCCACTTGGAATATCGATACGAACGCGATCGCCATTCTCAATGAATGCAATCGGTCCGCCATCAAGGGCTTCTGGAGCAACGTGGCCAACACACAGACCAGTCGTTCCACCACTGAAACGACCGTCAGTGATCAACAGAACATCCTTGCCAAGGCCTGCACCCTTAATAGCGCCAGTGATCATCAGCATTTCGCGCATGCCTGGACCACCCTTAGGGCCTTCGTAGCGGATGATGACAACGTCACCCGCTTGGATATCGCCGTTCTCAAGAGCATCCATTGCGGCGCGCTCGCGTTCGAATACCTTTGCAGGTCCTTCAAATACGTCAACTGGAATACCAGCGCTCTTGCACACAGCACCTTCAGGAGCCAGCGAACCATTCAAGATCGTGATGCCGCCAACGCCGCCAACAGGGTTGTTCACCGCGTGCAGAATGACGCCGTCTGGATCTGGAGACTTGATTGCTTCGAGGTTTTCAGCCATCGTTTTGCCGGTTACTGTCATGCAGTCGCCATGGATCAAACCTGCGTCGTACAGCGCGCGAAGAATCACAGGTACACCGCCGACAGTATCGACGTCACTCATAACGTAACGACCGAAAGGCTTCACATCAGCAAGCAGCGGAACCTTGGCGCCAATACGACTAAAGTCAGCAAGCGTTAGGTCAACATTTGCTTCGTGAGCAATGGCTAACAAGTGCAGTACGGCGTTCGTTGATCCGCCGAAAGCCATAACTACTGCAATCGCGTTTTCTAGCGACTTCTTGGTGATGATGTCGCGGGTCGTGATTCCTTGGCGAATCAGTTCAACGACAGCTTCGCCTGAAGCAATTGCGTAGCCATCACGACGACGATCAACTGCAGGTGGAGCGGCAGAACCTGGAAGTGACATGCCCATAGCTTCTGCGGCAGATGCCATGGTGTTCGCTGTGTACATACCGCCACAGGCACCTTCACCTGGACAAATTGCACGTTCGATGCGATCCACATCTTCGGCGCTCATCATTCCACGTGCACATGCACCGACTGCTTCGAATGCGTCAATGATGGTGACGTCACGGTTCGTACCATCACTCAGGGTTACGTTGCCCGGAAGGATTGATCCGGCGTAGACAAAGACACTTGCTACGTCGATACGAGCAGCGGCCATCAACATGCCTGGGAGCGATTTATCGCAACCAGCAAAGTTCACCATGCCATCGAGGCGCTCGGCCTGCATAACAGCTTCGACTGAGTCCGCAATAATTTCGCGACTCACGAGTGAGAAGTGCATGCCCTCGTGACCCATTGAGATTCCGTCGGAAACCGAGATGGTTCCAAACTGCATTGGGAACCCACCTGCGTTGCGCACGCCGATAGTGGATGCTTTCGCAAGGCGATCAAGCGACAAGTTGCATGGGGTGATTTCGTTCCATGAGGACGCCACACCAATTTGGGGCTTCACCCAATCCTCGTCACCCATACCGACGGCACGAAGCATGCCTCGGGAGGCAGACTTTTCTAGACCGTCAGTTACTTGCCAGCTACGCGGTTTCATGTTCGACATACGTCAAACTTACCGTCCCACTAGCGGACTACGACACTCTCCAAGGGTTTCCCAGCGAGCCACAAATCGAATTGGCCATGCATACGGCGGCGAGCTCGCGGCTCAAGTACATCGTTGTCAGCGCCAATGTGTGGCGCGATCACGGTGTTAGGCGCAGTCCATAAGGGATGGTCAGCCGGCAAAGGCTCGGGGTCAGTCACATCCAGAGCGGCTGAAATATGCCCTGAATGCAAAGCGTCAAGGAGAGCCTCAGTATCAACGACAGGACCACGTGCGACATTGACCAAAAGCGTGCCTGGTTTCATCATTGCAATACGCCGCGCGTCAATCAGACCTTCTGTTTCATTGTTGAGTGGAACAGTCAAGAAAATAATGTCCGCACTCGGAATGAGGTCATCAAGTTCTGAGATGGCATGCACATGATCCCGCGCATGGGTAGCTACCGGAATAACGGTGGATTCAAATCCAAGTAGACGGCTTTCAACCGCCTTGCCAACTCCGCCGTAACCGATAAGAAGAACCGTTTTCTCCGCTGGCGATGTGCCCCACAGATGTATCCACTCGCGACGATCTTGTGCATGTTGCACTTCAGGCATTCGGCGCATGGAACTCAACATCAACAGCACGGCCATTTCAGCGGTGCCAGCGTCGTGAACGCCAGAGAGATTGCACAGCGTGACTCCATTTGGCACAAGCGGCGCAATTGTGTTGAAACCTGCCGTCAACGTATGAATGATTTTCACATTGGTCATTCGAGAGACGGCTTCCTCGTCCGAAATTGCTGAACCCATATACGGCAGCACAACGAACTCAGCATCGGCCAAGTCCAAAGGATCAACGTCCGCGAGATCATCGCCGATCGTGAGCTTCACATCCGCTGGGAACTCGTAGCCATCAGTTATCCAACCTGGCGCCACAATGTGTCTTGTCATCCCCCTATTGTGCTGCCTGTGCCACGATGGAGTCATGACCTTCGGCTTGAATCACGAGATCGGTTTCTCAACCGCACGCGAATTAATCACACGCCTATCGGCCTCTGACATGTCAAGCACGGAACTCACGGAAGCTTTCACGCAACGCATCATTGACGTTGACGATTGCGACGGGGGGCTTCAGGCTGTCCTCGCCATCAGCACTGATCACATGGAACAAGCAACGGCCCAGTCGCAAGTCGGCACTCTGCGTGGCTTACCGGTGCTTATCAAAGACAACGTTGAAGCAATTGGGCTACCAGGAACTGCAGGGTCGCTCGCACTCGCAGGCAGAACCGTGCAGCGTGATGCAACCATCGTGACGCGACTGCGCGAAGCAGGCGCAACGATCCTGGGCTCAACAAATCTTTCTGAGTGGGCGAACATCCGTTCACCTCGATCCACCAGTGGATGGTCGGCAGTAGGTGGCCTGACAGCCAATCCGTGGAACTACGCGCATAGCGCTGGTGGTTCTTCGTCAGGTTCAGGTGCTGCAGTCGCAGCGGGTCTCATTCCATTCGCCGTAGGTACGGAAACCGATGGTTCGATTGTCTGTCCTGCCGCACTCAATGGAGTGGTCGGCATTAAACCCACAGTGGGAACCGTCAGCGCAAAATACGTTGTTCCTATTTCAAGCAGTCAAGATGTGCCAGGGCCGATTGCTCGCAATGTTTCAGATGCATCTCTACTGCTCGACATCCTAAGTGGCCTTGATACGCAGTCTGTTCTTAACGACACTTCGCGACTGCGAATAGGTGTGGTGCGCCAGTGGTTGACTGGCCACGATGAAACAAATGCACTTTTCTCAAACACCGTGACAGCTTTGGCTGCTTCAGGCATTGATTGCATACCTATCGATGTACCCGATGATCCCGAACAGGCTAATAACGACGAAGGTGTTGTGCTGCTACATGAACTTCACGACGACCTGAACGCGTACCTTGCCGCTCGCCCAGGACAAGGCGTGAGTTCGCTCGCTGATGTCGTGGCATTCAACAACGACAATCCTGATTCAGAGTTGGGATATTTCGGTCAGGAATACCTAGAGGCAGCGCTCGCCTCTGGCGGACGCAATGCAGAATACTTCGAAGCTCGCGCCCGCAATCTGTCTTGGGCAGCGCGAGAAGTACTTGGCCCGGCTCTTGATCAAGTAGACGTTCTTATCGGAGTTCCTTATGCACCTGCATGGCTCAGCCGATTAGGCGAGGGTGACGATTACTCAAATGCTTCGTGGATGACTTCCCCATCTGCGATTGCTGGGTGGCCAATCGCCTCGATTCCGATGGGACTGATAAACGGATTGCCTGTAGGGCTTGGAGTTGTGGCACGTGCACTAGATGAAAAAGGTCTCGTGCGGGCATTGGCCAGAATCGAAGCGGTAATCGGACATAACGACCAGATTCCTGCATTTATTCGGTAGGGGCTAGCCCTAGTTCAGGCAACGTAATCAAGCGATTTCACAAATCACACCTGTGATTCGTGAAACTCTCAAGTATGAAACTTTCCAAGTTGAGCATTATTGCCGTTTTCGCCGTCGCAGCTACTGCGTTCGTGTCACCTGCACAAGCCACAGTTACCTATCCAACTGAACGTGAATATTTCCCACTCTGCGCGACAGAGACAGACACATTCTGTTACTCGAATCCTCAAGTAAAGCTGCCAGGTGAAACGACCTGGTCAACTCCATCCTCAGATGTGTATTTCGGCATCAACGCATTCGACATTTCAAATAGTCCGTCCCTGGTCATCGACATGCGACTAGGCGGCAACCAAGGTCAACAAGATCTTTCAGAAATTCTTCCTTACGGCACTGAAATCAAAGTCGAAATCAATACTGGCAATTGGCAGCCGAACCCTCAAGCACATGCAGTTGCAGTAATCAATGGCTTCACCCAAACCCAGGATGTGAATAACAACTGGATTAATGCCGTAGATTTCACAACGACAAATTGGAGTCCTGCATCAAATTGCACGCCGTGGGATGGTTGCGACAATCCAGGAACAGCGCATGGAACACCAGGCGAAGATGGCTACCAACAACCTTCTTGGGGCGATTATCATTCGTTTGCTCAATTTGTATTTTGGGGAGTTTCCCTAACATCAACCGAAGAAGCGATCAGTTGGTGGCACAAGTGGGATGGCATGTACACCTCAAGCAACGCTTCGGGTGGTGGCGATCCCTGGTACGACACTGAGAATTCAGCCTGGGTGGTCGAAACAGCCGGGCCTCAAACATTGTCAGATGGCACAACGACCAATTGGTTGAACTTCAATGCCTTCATCCCAGATCATTCTTTGCTCGAAGTTTATGGATTGAACGGCGCGGACGCCGCACCGAATTTCGTAGTGACGCGCCGTGATGGCAACCAGTCAACGGATCAAACTTTGGCTGCATCTATCACCCACATTGATTCACCAAATCCGGGAATCTTCATCAACATTCCGCGATACACATTCGATCCAACGCCAGATTCGGTGTCGAATTTGCGAAACGTGCATTACGTGGCTGCCTCTGCTACAACGACGACCTTGAAAATCAAGTACATAGCGCCAGCCCCTGCACAGTCACGCATCAATAG
>CANFIL010000022.1 GCA_947447095.1 Actinomycetota bacterium
GTCATGAAGAAGTTGAAGGCACGATGGGTGAAGCGCCCGATCACATGACGCTCGTCGATGGCCCTGCTCATGTCGCCGACATCGAAATTGATCGCTCTCGACCTGTTGCCTGGTTGTCACAGACCACGTTGTCAGTTGATGAGACTCTTGAAACAGTCGACAAGCTTCGCGAAAAGTTTCCAGACTTGATGAATCCGCCGAGTGATGACATTTGCTACGCGACACAAAATCGTCAGCAAGCAGTCAAATTCATTGCGGCTCGGTGTGACGTCATGATCGTCGTTGGTTCAGCGAATTCATCAAACACAGTTCGTCTTGTAGACGTAGCACTAGAAAGTGGAGTGCCAGCGGCTTACCGCGTTGACTTTGCCTCGGAAATTGATCCGACATGGGTAGCTGATGCAACGACTGTTGGTATCACAAGTGGCGCTTCAGTCCCAGAAATTCTTGTTGATGGGGTTGTTGAGTATCTCGCCACGCTTGGTATCGACGGTGTCGAAGAAGTCGAAACAGCTCGTGAGAGTCTCGTGTTCGCTCTGCCGCCAGAACTTCGTCGAGATATTAAGAGTGCCGCAAGCGCCGAATCACAGAAATAACGACCGAGACTAGGACTGCTCCTAGAATCCACGCTGCGTGATTTGCGAGCCCATAGGCAAGATGCAGAATTTGTCTGTGCATGAAAGTGCTGCCTTGCTGGTGACCAATCTGACCGACTGTCTCGAGGGCAAGTAACCAAATTATCGGGGGAGCCCAAATGGCTGCCATCAGGTCGTTGCGCCGCACATTGAGCGCTGCAACTGAGCTCACTGCAACAATGCCAAATTCTGACCAGGCAGTGACGGTGTTATTAATCAGGCAATCAGCGGCCATGATGACCATGAAACTCAAAGCACTCAGGACAAAAACGCCTTGGTATGTCCATCCCTGCGCGCTTTCGCTGTTGGCTTCCTGAATCTGCGTCATAACCATCAGATTATAGGTATTACTTGCTGGCTACTACGCTTGTGAACCGTGGCTTTAACAATTGGAATCGTCGGTCTGCCGAATGTCGGAAAGTCAACCATGTTTAATGCGTTGACAAAGAATAATGTGTTGGCTGCGAACTATCCGTTCGCAACCATTGAACCCAACACTGGTGTTGTTGCAGTTCCTGACTCCCGACTAGCCGTCCTTGCCGAAATTTTTGGTTCCGAACGCATCCTCCCAGCGACTGTCACATTCGTCGACATCGCTGGAATTGTTCGCGGCGCCAGCGAAGGTGAAGGTCTGGGAAATAAATTCCTCGCAAACATTCGTGAATCAGATGCAATTTGCCAGGTCATTCGTGCTTTCAGTGATCCTGATGTTGTGCACGTCGATGGAAAAGTATCTCCTTCAGATGATATCGAAACCATCAACACTGAGTTGATTCTGGCCGATATGCAGACACTTGAAAAAGCCATCCCTCGTCTGCAGAAAGAAGCGCAAAAAGATAAATCACGCGCCGAAATTCTTCGCGTTGCCGAAGAAGCGCAAACACATCTCAACTCGGGAACGACCGTCTTTGCTTCAGGTATGGATTCAACTGAGATCCGCGAGCTGTTCTTGCTAACAGCCAAGCCATTCATTTATGTCTTCAACTTGGATGAAGACGAAATGGTGAACGACGGATTGAAGAAAGAATTGAGTTCACTTGTGGCTCCAGCCGAGGCAGTATTCATGAATGCAAAACTCGAATCGGAACTGAGCGAGCTTGATGATGCCGAAGCACTTGAATTGTTGCAGTCAGTCGGTCAGCAAGAGAGTGGGATTTCGGTTCTTACCCGCGTAGGTTTCGACACCCTTGGACTCCAGACGTACCTCACGGCCGGCCCCAAAGAATCGCGCGCTTGGACAATTTCCAAGGGCGCTACTGCTCCGGAGGCTGCAGGCGTTATTCACACTGATTTCCAAAAGGGTTTCATCAAAGCAGAAGTCATTGGGTTTGATGACTTGGTTGAGTGTGGTTCAGTAGCAGAAGCAAAGTCAAAAGGTAAAGCACGTATTGAAGGAAAGGACTATGTCATGGTTGATGGCGACGTAGTCGAATTCCGTTTCAACGTATAAAACGAAAGGTCAACACAATGGATCTCAATTTTCTTTATTCAGTAGAACGCGAATTTGATGCCCCAGTTGATTCTGTGTGGAATGCGTGGATTGATGCACCGTCACTTGAAGCGTGGTACCACCCAACTGATCTCAAGAATGTCCCAGGATCAGTTGTCTCCGATTTTGAAATCGGTGGATTGTGGACTGTCGCTGTTGATGTGCCTGCTAACAATTTCGTTGCCTATTTTTATGGCCGCTACACCGCAATTTTGACTCACAAGAAAATCGAACATTCCATGTTCTATGTGGAGTCAGCTGATGAATTCGAAGCTCGCGATGAGGCTCGACCTTTTCACGAAGTCATTGTCGACTTTGAAGAACGTGGCGACAAGACCTGGGTGAAATTCTCGCAATTTGGTGAACTTCCCGAAGGTCATGCACCCCGTGCCCAAGCGGGTATGGAAAGTTACTTCGATTCGCTCGCAGATTTCCTTAAGTAGTTCGCTCAGAAATCGGAACTAGGGATTTCGCTCTTACCGGCTTCAATTCCCGCAACGATCGTGGAAACAACGTGCTCTGCGGTCATGCCGGTGGGGAACGCTGGGGCCGCTCCAAACAACGCCCGCTGCGCTAGTCCTGTTTCAGTGTGCCCTGGACGCGCGTCAAGAGTTTTAATTTTTACTCGGCGAAATTCTTGAGCTAGTGCAGCCAGATGTCGCGATGCAGCGAGTTTGCTCTCGCCATAAGCAGCAAGACCAGGGAAACTGCGTTCGGCAACTACTCCAGTTATGCCAACGACGATGGCCTCGCCATTGACTTCGCATGCACTTAAAAGCTGAGGTACGAGCAAAGTCACCAGCGCGGCTGGGCCAAGATGATTTATCTGCATCAATCGCAGTGCCTGATCCGTAGTTGTTTCCGCGATAGTCCCAAATCCCACGCGTCCCGCACAATTGACGATTCCATCTAATGTCGGATTGCTCTGTGCGATTACCGCCGCTGCAGCAACGATGGAGTCGTTGTTGCTCAGATCAAGCGAGATTACCTCGTGGTTAGCATTCGAAGTCTGTGAGGAATTGGAATGCGCGGTGGAAATGACATTGGCTCCACGTTGAGTCAGTTGGCTCACCATCTCGTGACCGAGCACACCGGAACCACCGAGTACGAGAAAATTCTTACCGGCGATATCCATACGGTCCAACCTTCACAAAGCAGTGCGCGAATGCGCGCTAACTGTGAGCCTAGAACGAATGTGAACCGCTGTCTTTTTGAATTCCAGTAGACGTAGGACGCTTTGCGAAATCATCGATGCGACGGAATGACCATGCATACGAATGTGCGTTCAACGTGAGTTTGAGGACACCGTAATTTTTTGAGCTCGTCCCACACAGAAGTTCCCCAGGAACATTTGGCGTCGCACACGTGCGCAATTCGGCTCCACCAGTTCCAACGACAAAGGTTGTCATCACATGGTTGGGGGCTGCAAGGGAATTGCGGCAGTAGGTGGCAGGAGAGTCCGTCGGGGAATGGTCAACTTGCTCGTAATTATGATCGTGACCCCACATGACGATCTTGACATCGCGATCAGCGCTTATGGTGTTCCACCACGTTGATGTTATGCACCGATCACTTTGATGTTGTCCGCGCGTAAATGTTGGTTTGTGCCACACGATGATCGTTGGTCGTCCATCGTTGGCTTGTAAGGCGCTCTTGAGAAAATTCGCTTGTGTGGTGCTCGAGGCCTTCTCACTATCGAGCCCGATGATGGTCCACCCATTGACATTGCGGCTCCACCATAAATTCGCTCCAGTTTTTGGGAGTGCGTGCCTGGCGACAAGTGATCTATAGCCACTTGCATTTGAGGTGCGATATTCGTGATTTCCAGGAACTGCGTACGTTGGGTATTTGTCGAGTACTGACGACCAAGCAGGTTCAAAGTAGTTCGTGAAGTTGGATGCACTGCCATTCAAGTAGGCCAAGTCACCGAGCAGTATGACGGCATTCGGCTTGAGATTTTTTGTCAGTTGTGCAGTTTTGTATTGCCCGCCATTGGATCGTGCAATATCCCCGACCGCCACAATCGTGGTCGTGGTCGTCGCCTGTGCTGGGATGCCACAAACAGCAAGCAATGTTGCAACGAATCCAAGAACTAGGGCTTTGCGCATAATTCGATGGTACGTCAGCCATAGTCATTCGGCTCTTGCGCGTGGTTCTGAAGTGCCAGATAAGCGCCTAGAATTGGTTCAGTGACTTTATCTGCCATCCGTAATGACCTGCGCAACGTCGCTATTATCGCCCACGTAGACCACGGCAAGACCACTTTGGTCGATGCCATGTTGTGGCAATCAGGCGCTTTCCGCGACAACCAAGACGTGAACGACCGCGTCATGGACTCCATGGACTTGGAGCGTGAAAAGGGCATCACGATTCTGGCCAAGAACACTGCAGTCCGTTACATGGGACCATCAGCTGGCGAAACCGGCGTAACCCTCAACATCGTTGATACACCTGGTCACGCCGACTTCGGTGGCGAAGTAGAGCGCGGGCTTGAAATGGTCGACGGCGTACTACTACTTGTGGATGCCAGTGAAGGCCCGCTGCCTCAGACGCGATTCGTGCTGCGTAAGGCTTTGCAGAAGCGACTACCTGTTGTACTTGTGATCAACAAAGTTGACCGTCCTGATGCTCGCATCGAAGAAGTTGTCAACGAAACTTACGAACTCTTTTTCGATCTTGATGCTGATGAAGAGCAGATCAACTTCCCAATTGTTTATGCATCTGCGAAGAATGGTCGCGCCTCATTGACGCGTCCTGCTGATGGTGGTTTGCCGGATGAAGAAGATCTTGAGCCACTTTTCCGCACGCTGATTGAAACTGTTCCAGCTCCTGTTTACGATCCAGAAGCACCGCTTCAGGCTCACGTCACCAACTTGGATGCCTCGCCGTACCTTGGCCGTCTTGCGCTCTGTCGCGTTCGTAACGGCTACATCAAAAAGGGTCAGATGGTTGCCTGGATGAAGACTGATGGCAGCGTTGAAAAAGTCAAGGTTGTCGAACTTCTTGTCACCCAGGCACTTGAACGTGTTCCAGCCGAATCTGCTGGTCCTGGCGACATGATCGCGGTTGCAGGTATGGCTGACATTACGATCGGCGAAACTCTTGCTGATCCAGATAATCCCGTTGCACTTCCTTTGATCACCGTGGATGAACCATCAATCTCGATGACCATCGGCATCAACACCTCGCCGCTTGCAGGTGAAAAGGGCAGCAAGGTAACTGCTCGACTTTTGAAAACTCGTTTGGAAAATGAATTGATCGGTAACGTATCGCTGCGTGTAGTCGATACTGAACGTCCTGATACCTGGGAAGTTCAAGGCCGTGGCGAATTGCAACTTGCGGTTCTTGTTGAACTTATGCGCCGTGAACACTACGAAATGACTGTCGGTAAGCCTCAGGTAGTTACTCGCGAAATCAATGGCAAACTGCATGAGCCTGTTGAGCGTCTCACCATTGACGTACCAGAAGATTATGTAGGCGTTGTGACTCAGCTGCTTGGTTTGCGAAAGGGTCGCCTTGAGCAGATGATCAACCATGGCACCGGCTGGGTTCGTATGGAATACCTCGTACCTGCTCGTGGCTTGATTGGTTTCCGTACCGAATTCTTGACCGAAACTCGTGGTACCGGACTGATGCACCACGTTTTCGAGAAGTACGACCCATGGTTTGGCGAGTTACGCACCCGTCCAAATGGCTCACTTGTTGCTGACCGCAGCGGACCTGTGACCTCATTCGCATGTTTCGGAATCCAGGAACGTGGAACACTTTTTGTGTCTCCAGGTACTGATGTTTACGAAGGCATGATTGTTGGCGAAAATGCTCGCCAAGAAGACATGGACGTTAACATCACCAAAGAGAAGAAACTCAACAACATTCGTTCTGCAACGGGTGATGAATTAGAGCGTTTGGTTCCGGCCAAGACTTTGAGCCTGGAGCAGGCGCTTGAATTCTGCCGTGAAGATGAATGCGTTGAAGTCACACCATCACATGTTCGTATGCGCAAGGTGCATATGACAAAGGTGGACCGTGATCGCGCTCGTTCAAAGTCAAAATCGCAAGGATAACCATGAATACAAAGCGAACAGTGCTAATAAGTCTTAGCGCTGTCGCTGTGGTATCTGCATTAACTTTGGGAAGCTCGACTATTTCGAGCAGTGGCGCTGTGCATTTCAACGCCGCACTTAATTACAAAGTTGGCGATGTCGGTGACTTCGGAGGAACTCTTCAATTAGGTTCAACGCGATATTGTGATTCGTTTGATCCGGCGTTGAGTTACGACTCGTGGTGTGGAGTAATCCTACGCACGTATTCACGCAACGTTGTTTCATACTCGAACAAGCCTGGCGTAGACAGTTTTGTTGTTGCACCAGATCTCACTACGAAGCTTCCTGTTTCCAAAGACGGTGGTCAGACCTGGAATCTTGAACTTCGCAGTGGTGTGAAGTGGGATGACGGCACGGCGGTAACGAGCCAAGATGTGAAGTATTCGATTGAGCGATTATTCGATCCTGATATTTTGGGAACTGTCTCAAATGATTCTTTGTGTCTCTTTAGTTCATGCAGCACGGGCATTCCGGACTACAAAGGCCCAATCGCGACCGGTGAACTAACGGCAATCAAGACGCCGAGTCCTACACATCTCACAATTGAATTAACTCGCCCATTTCCAGAGTTGCTCAATGTTTTAGCCATGCCGCAATTCGGTGTTATTGAAAAAGCACGAGCTGAATCTCTGGCTAAGCAGCGCAAAGCCTATTCGTATGCACCAGCCTCAAGTGGTCCGTTTGTTATTAAGGTGACGGACTCTTTAGTGACATTCGAAACCAATACATCGTGGGATCAACGATTGGATTCGCTTCGTATTCCCAGAGTGGATTCAATGAAGTGGAAATTATTTCCAACAAGCCAAGCAGTTTCACAAGCAGTTCTTCAGGGTGATGTTGATGTTCGGGTTGATGGTGGTTTAACCGACGAGCTAGCTCAAAGCACGTTCACAAACCCTTCGACGAACAAATTGCTGGATCAAATTAAAACCGGAACTGTTGACTATCTCGCAATTGTTCCAACAGCCAAGCCGTTAGAACGCAAGGCATGTCGTGAGGCCATTTACTACGCACTAAACAAAGTTGATCTTGTGAGAGTCCACGGCGGAGTGCATCAAGCGCAAGTCGCCACATCTATGATCTCTGCTGGAGTTCCTGGAGGTGAGGAAACTACCGATATGTATCCATCCGGGGCAACCGACACAGGGGACTTGGAAGCGGCCCGCAACAAACTCAGCCAGTGTGGCTATCCCGATGGCTTCGAAGTGCGAATGGCCTACGTTGCGCTGGGCTTAGGAAAAGCAACGTATGAATCAGTACAGAGGGCGCTCGCCCGCGTAGGCATTGTTGTCGATCCTCGCGAATT
The DNA here is from genome assembly GCA_947447095.1 of Actinomycetota bacterium. Taxonomy (GTDB): domain Bacteria; phylum Actinomycetota; class Actinomycetes; order S36-B12; family UBA5976; genus UBA5976. The sequence continues at coordinate 7,534 of CANFIL010000022.1, forward strand.
TCGTTCATTCGCTGATTACTTTTCGACAGGTGTCGGAAGCCCTGAAAACCTGGACGCTACAAATATCGGGCTCGTTGCCGCGGCTTGGTCACCGGAGCCTGGGCAAAGTGTGAGTTACTGGGGACCGATTGTTGACGGGCGAAAGATCAAGCTTCGGTCAAACTTGAATTACTCCAGTATTAATAACGACGACATCAATGGGTTGCTCGATTCTCTCGAACAAGGCTCGAAAAGTGCCAGCAAGCTCAATCGCCAGATTGATTCGCTCGTCATGAAACAAGCGTTTTATGTGCCGTTCGTTGCGGAACTTTCGCTGCAATATCGCGGCCCTCAACTGACAAATGTTTATGTTCAGCGCGCTTTAGGCGGGCAATACGACCTTGTGAACATCGGGCTGGTAACGAAATAGTCTCTCGGAGTGGCCCAAGACTGGGAAAACCCCTTATTTCGTTGATTTTCATAAGTTTTCATGAGAAATGCGTCAAAAATTTCCCTGTTCGCAATCTTGTGTTCTGTCCTAGACTCAAGAACGGTGTGAAAACGCGTTTCAGCCCATGACAAATGAAGGTGAAAATGACTGCAGTCCATTCCGTTGACGACATTCCGTCAGCCGAAACTGTAGAAACGGCTGTCGTTGGCCGCACCTTGCGTCAAATCGCGTTTAACCGCATCAAGCACGACAAAGTAGCGATCGCCTGCGTCATCGCTCTGGTCATCATCATTCTGCTGGCCCTTTTCGCGCCGCTTATCTGCAACCTTTTCAACGTTGATCCATACACGTTCGATTCGGCAGCGATCAGCGATAGTGGCGGGCTTCCGGTGGGAAGTCTCGGCGGGGTCTCAATGAAGCACCCTCTCGGTGTAGAGCCTCTAACTGGGCGAGACATCTTGGCTCGGTTGCTTTACGGAACCCGAGTTTCGTTAATGATTGCATTCTTGGCAACTACCATCGTGGTGACTACTGGCGTGCTAATTGGCATCTTTGCTGGCTATTCACGTGGCTGGATCGACTCAATACTTAGTCGCGTAATGGATTTGACGCTTGCGTTCCCGTTCTTACTCGTCGTCATCGCTATGTCGCCAGTTCTCGAGCAGCGTCTGGCATCGCTAGGAATTCCTGCAGGCAATGCGTCGCGCATCGTCACATTGGTATTACTTCTGAGTCTGTTTGGCTGGCCATATTTGGCTCGTCTCATTCGCGGGCAAGTACTTTCCATGCGCGAACGTGAATTCGTTGAAGCTGCGACATCAATTGGCTCCGGAACTTCTCGCATGGTCTTCAAGGAATTATTGCCGAACCTATGGGCGCCAATTTTGGTTTACGCAACGATTGCGATGCCAGGATTTATTGGTGCCGAAGCGGCCCTTGCATTCCTTGGAATTTCAGTGCAGCCTCCGACGGCGACGTGGGGTGCCATGCTTGAAGAGTCGGTTGGCTATTTCACAGTTGATCCGTTCTACATGTTCGTGCCTCTCACGATGCTCTTGGTTTCTGTTTTGTCGTTCAACTTGTTGGGCGATGCACTTCGAGATGCACTTGACCCCAAGGCGGATCGAACTTAAAAGTTTCCAGCGGCCACAAGCCAATGGATTGATTCGAAAGAATCACGCACTACAAGCGACTCGCACCCGCGGGTCACGATGGAAGGACTATCCATGAAGAAATCGACAGGCATCCGCTTCGGCGTTGGTGCAGCGTCGGTCGCACTTCTGCTTACCGCCTGCGGAGGCGGCTCGGGCAGTGCGACAGGTGGCTCAAAGGGTGGCACTCTGACATTCCTCACTGAGGCTGAGCAGATTCTGCACCTTGACCCACAGCGCAACTACACCGGTGAGGACCTCGCATTTGCAAGTGGTTACCTCAACCGCACACTGACTCAGTACACACTGAGCAAGGACAACAACGAAGCCTCAAAGCTTGTTGCTGACGCTGCAACCGACACAGGTACTGCATCTGCAGATGGCAAGTCATGGAGCTTCACCATCAAGGACGGCATCAAGTGGCAAGACGGCAAGGCCGTAACTTGCGATGATTTCAAGTACGGCGTATCACGTACGTTCGCAACTGACATCATCACTGATGGTCCAACATACGCAATCTCAATGCTGGACATTCCAAAGGACGCTGAAGGCGCTTCGGTTTACCCTGGCCCTTACAAGGCAACTGCGGATCAGCAGGCTGCATACGACAAGGCTGTTACCTGTGAAGGAAACAAGATCACATTCAACCTTGCTAATGCTTCAACGGACTTCAACTACACCGTTACCTTGAGCTCGTTTGCTGCTGTTCGTAAGGACGCAGACACCGGCGAAAAGTATGACGACACTGTATTGTCCAATGGCCCATACAAGATCGAGTCTTACGTAAAGAAGGACTCAATGGTTCTTGTACGTAACGATCAGTGGGATGCAGCAACGGATTCATTCCGTCTCGCATTGCCAGACAAGATTGTCTACAAGTTTGCACAGCCAGCCTCAGTTATCACTGAGCGCTTGATGGCTGATGCAGGCGAAGATGCTTCAGCACTTTCTCCAGATCCAGTCGACACCACCAAGCTTGCTGTTGTCTTCTCTGATTCGAAGTACGAAAAGCGTCGCTTCAACGAGTTCGATCCTTACGTGCGCTACTACGCGATCAACACCAAGAAGGTTCCAAACGTTAAGCACCGCCAGGCGATCCTTGCTTGTCTAGACCGCGATGCCCTTCGCAAGATTGCCGGTGGCGAATACGCTGGCGATTACGCAGATGGTGTTGTTAAGCCAAACATTGGCCAGGACTACGCACCAACTGGTCTATGGGACGGCTTGCTCGGCGACAAGGTCGAAGCAACTGGAAATGTTGATCTAGGTAAGAAGCTCATTGCTGATGCCGGCGAAGCATTCCCTAACCCATTGGTATTCGACTACGGCAAGAGCGAAGTTGCTGACAAGGCTGCAGCTGCAGTTGTTGCATCTGAAGCTCGTTGTGGAATCACCGTCAAGCCAAATGGCCTTGAAATCGGTGGCTACTACGGTGTCGTCATGGATCCTGCAAAGCAGGGTGGCATGTCGGCTTCAGGTTGGGCACCAGACTGGCTAAATGCATCAACAGTTCTTCCTGAACTGTTCACACCATCCGGTGGCTTCAACCTTTCTCAGTATGACGACAAGGCATTCAACGATGCTTCGACGGCTGCTAAGGCAATCACCGATCGCGCTGAACAGGCTAAGGCTTGGCAGGATCTCAACAAGAAGGCTGCAGAGCTTGCACTTGTTGTACCTACCCGCTTTGGTTTGGAACAGCGTTTGACCGGTTCCAAGGTTGGCAATGCTTACATCTGGGGTCCGTACGGCTCATGGCCATACGCCCTTTTGTCGGCTAACTAAGTAATACCCGCGTGATGCTTGGGGCGGGCAGCGATGTCCGCCCCAAGTTCTCACTTTGACGAACTTAAAATTTTGAGAAGGTGAATTAAGCAATGTTTCCGTACATCATCCGCAGAGTAATGCTGATGATTTTTATGTTGTTCGTACTGAGCGTTGTCACCTTTTTACTCTTCAATGCAGTCCCAACTGACCCTGCAATGCTCACGTGTGGCAAGACCTGCACGCCGCAGATTGTGGAGGCTAACCGCATTCGCCTAGGACTAGATCAACCACTTCCTTTTCAATACTTTGAATGGATCAAGGGCATTTTTGTTGGTCGTACTTACGGTTCAGGCACCCAGACTTTTGACTGTAGTGCGCCATGCCTTGGCTACTCATTCAAGAATGGTGAAGAAGTCACCATCATGATTAAGCAGGCGCTTCCAGTGACGATGTGGCTTGCGTTAGGCGCATTCATTTTGTGGATGAGCTTTGGAATTGGCTCGGGTATCTACGCAGCTAACCGCAAAGGTAAGTGGCAAGACCGGACGATTATGGCGATCACATTAATCGGATATTCGCTTCCAGTATTTCTCATCGGCTTGATGATGCTTATCTTCGTCATTGTTCGTGCGCATCTCTTGCCGTATCCGGATTACGTTTCACCATTTGAAAATCCGCTTCAGTTCCTTCAGACCATGATTTTGCCGTGGATTTCGTTAGCCATTTTGTATGCGGCGTATTACACCCGACTAACTCGTTCGCAAATGCTTGAAACAATGAGTGAAGATTTCATTCGTACGGCCCGTGCCAAAGGACTTCCGGAAAAGCGTGTTATTCGCAAGCATGCATTCCGTGCTGGCTTAACGCCAATCGTCACCTCAGCTGGCATGGACCTTGCTGGGCTCCTTGGCGGCGCAGTCATTACCGAATATGTTTTCAGCCTTCCAGGTCTAGGCCGACTTGCTATTGATGCGGTGAAGGATTACGACCTACCAACGATTACTGCGACAACACTGGTTGCAGCCACGTTCATTATCATTGCCAACATTGTGGTGGACGTTCTCTACGCAGCGATCGATCCTCGAGTGAGGCTTTCATGAGTGACGTCATTCTTTCGGTCAAGAATCTTTCGGTTGAATTCGCGACCGAAGATGGAGTAGTACACGCTGTCGACAATGTGTCGTACGAAGTTAAGCGTGGACAAACACTTGCGATCGTTGGCGAGTCAGGTTCCGGAAAGAGCGTTTCAAGCCTTGCTGTTATGGGACTTGTCCGCAGCAACAATGCGACCGTTACAGGTGAAGTGCACTTTGGTGGTCAGGAATTAGTAGGTCTTGATCCCGAAGAAGTTCGCAAATTACGCGGCCTCAAGATGGCCATGATCTTCCAAGATCCGCTGAGCGCGTTGCATCCGTTCTACACAATTGGCGAACAGCTGATTGAAGCGGTCCAAGTGCACGAGAAAGTATCCGATGGCGATGCTCGTGCTCGCGTAAAGACCATGCTCGATCGCGTGGGTATCGCTTCCGCGGAACAGCGAATGGACGAGTACCCTCACCAACTCTCTGGCGGTATGCGTCAGCGCGTGATGATCGCAATGGCGCTCATCAATAGCCCTGAACTGTTGATCGCTGACGAGCCAACGACTGCACTTGACGTAACGGTCCAAGCGCAGATTTTGGAACTTCTGCGAGATTTGCAAAAGGAATTTGGCACTGCCATCGTGCTGATTACTCATGACCTCGGCGTAGTCGCCGACATGGCCGATGATGTCATGGTGATGTACGGCGGACAAGCGGTTGAACAGGCACCAGTGCGTGAACTGTTTTATCAGCCACAAATGCCTTACACCTGGGGCTTGCTTGCATCAATTCCACAAATGCACACGTCTTCACTCAAACTTGATCCAATTCCTGGAACTCCACCGTCACTGATCAACTTGCCGGTTGGTTGCGTCTTCGCGCCTCGCTGTACGCATAAGGATCTCGTAGCCGGGGGACTGTGCCTTACGACGCGACCAGATTTGGGCGCAGTGAGTGACACCCATGCATCACGTTGCCATTTGAACGAAGCTCAACGCATCGAGATTCGACGTTCCCGCAACATTGGAAAGGTGGACTAATGTCAGCACCAATTTTGCGAGTTAAAGATCTTCAAAAGCACTTCCCAGTCACCAGCGGAAACCTGTTCAAGAAACAAGTTGGTGAAGTACGCGCTGTTGATGGCCTCACTTTTGATGTCTATCCAGGTGAGACCTTGGGTCTTGTTGGTGAATCAGGTTGCGGCAAGTCCACTGCAGGTCGCAGCATGTTGCGTCTTCTTGAACCAACAGGTGGGTCAGTCGAATTTGATGGCCAGGACTTGCTCGCCATGGGCAAGCGCCAACTCGTGTCTATGCGCCGCGAAATGCAGATGATTTTTCAAGATCCGTACTCATCGCTGAATCCTCGCCACACGATTGGCTCCATCATCGGAGCGCCGTTCGATGTACAGGGCGTAAAGCCTGAAGGCGGCACCATGAAGGCTGTGCAGAGCCTTATGGAGCGTGTGGGCCTGAATCCAGAACACTACAACCGTTACCCCAATGAATTCTCGGGTGGTCAGCGTCAGCGCATTGGAATTGCTCGCGCAATTGCATTGAAGCCAAAACTGATTGTGTGCGACGAGCCAGTTTCAGCACTTGACGTTTCGATTCAGGCGCAGGTTCTGAACTTGCTTGATGACATCCAAAAAGAATTTGGCATTGCCTACATTTTCGTAGCTCACGACCTTTCGGTAGTCCGCCATATTTCCGATCGTGTTGCAGTGATGTATCTGGGCAAGATCATGGAATTAACCACGCGCGACCAGTTGTACAGCGCTCCGCTGCATCCATACACTCATGCCTTGCTGTCAGCTGTTCCAATTGCTGATCCGGATCGCGAGCGCGCTCGTGAACGAATTATTTTGAATGGTGATCTTCCAAGTCCAAGCAATCCACCAAGCGGATGTGTATTCAGCACGAGATGCTGGAAGGCGACGGATCGATGCAGTTCGGAGATCCCGGTACTACGCGAGATTTCTGCCGGTCATCAGATCGCTTGTCATTTCCCTGAAGATCGTTCATCAGCTACTGCATCGTCAACGGTTTCCGGTACGGATTTCACTGCGAACTAATCCACGTCCAACAATAAAGAGCCCGCTGGAAATCAGCGGGCTCTTTATTGTTTGTTGTTTAACGCTTGAGGTGTTGGTCGAAGAAATCAAGCGTTAGGAGCATGAGATTTTCTGCAACAACTTCTTGAGGTGTCATATGCGAAACACCAGAGAGCGGAAGAACTGTATGAGGCTTGCGATGGGCGAGTAGCTCACCGGATAAGCCGAGTGAATGTGAAGACACCACATTGTCATCGGCTAAACCGTGCACCAACATCAAAGGGCGCTGCAGTTCGCTGGCACGAGGCAACAATGAACTTGCGTGGTA